>DATCFJ010000201.1:0-6458 GCA_036509605.1 Polyangiaceae bacterium
GCCCAGTGGTCGCTGGCTGGCGCTGACCGGAAACCAAATCGGTTTGCTGTTGGCGGACTTTGCGCTCGCCCACGGCGACGCTGGGCCGCAGGCGTTGGTACTGTCGTCGCTCGTCTCGTCGCCTATGCTCGAGAGCATCGCTGCCGCCCACGGGGCTCGCTGCGAACGCGTGCTGACGGGCTTCAAGTGGGTGTGGACGGCCGCCCTCGCGCTCGAGGCTCAGAGCTTTCGTTTCTGCTTCGGCTACGAGGAGGCGCTCGGTTACTCCTTCGGTCGCGCGGTCCGCGACAAAGACGGAATCAGCGCGGCGCTCGCCTTCGCGGAGCTCGCGGCGGAGGCGCGGGCTGCGGGGAAAACCGTATTGGAGCGCCTGCACGCGCTGTACCGTGAGCATGGTCTTTGGGTCAGCGTGCAGCACAACGTCGTGCTCAAAGGGGCCGCGGGCGCCGCACGCATTCTGCAAGCGATGCAACGCGCCGTCGATTCGCCGCCGACTGCGCTTGCCGGGCAAAGCGTAGTTGCGGTGAAGGATCTTCGTCAGCCCGAAGCCTCGGCGCCGAGCTGGCGCGGAGCTGCACTGCTGGTCGAGATCCTGCTCACGGGCGGCGGCCGAGTCTTCGTCCGTCCCAGTGGCACGGAGCCCAAGCTCAAGATCTACGTCGATTTGCGGGTAGACGTCGCGCCCGGTGCGCCGCTGAGCGCGGCCGAAGACGAGGCGCGAAGCAAAGCGCTCGACGCGGCTCGAGCGCTCGTGACGTCTCTCGGACTCGACTAGTCGATGCGGTCGAACGGTACGACCTCGGCCGAAGCCAAGCCGACCACGGCGTCGCGCACGGCGTCGCCGATGACCGAATTCGTGCCGACCACGGTGACCAGAATGTCGTCTACCGATAGGCGATTTTGTACCGAGGCATTGGCTTGGTCGAGGGTCACGGCCTGTACGCGCTCGAGGTAGCGCGAGTAGTAGTCCTCGGGCAAATCATAGAGCGCTTGATCGAGCGCCAAGCCAACGCGCTTGGCCGCAGTGTCGATCGCGAACGCATGCGAACGGACTAAGTAGCGCTTGGCCCAGGACAGCTCCTGCTTGGTCACGCCGTTTTCCCGCAGCTCGCGCAGCATATCCAGCTCCAAGCGCAAGCAGGGCCCGGCGTCGTCGGCCTTGGGGAAGGTCCACATGCTGAAACTCTGGCGCTGGCGATCAATCGGCACGTTCGAATACGCGCCGTATGACCAGCCGCGCTTCGAACGCACTTCTTGAGTCATGCGCGCCGTGAACGTGCCACCGAAGATCGTGTTGGCGACGAGCAGCGGCACGTGGTCCTCGTCTCGCGCGTTCGAGCCGAGGCAGCCAATCAAGATCTGAGTCTGCGTGCGCTCCGGCTTGTCCACGACGACGAGCCGACGACCGGGGACCGGGACAGGCTCCGGCGTAGTGTCCACTGGCGCGGCTCCGCTCGTCAGCGCGTCCGAAATGCGCTGAGCGATCTGTGATGCGCCGGCCGCGTCCAGATCGCCGGAGAAGGCGAATACCAAGTTCTCACGCACGAACGAACGCTGAAACACGGCCTTGACGTCAGCCGGTGAGATCGCCGGAACGCTCGTCGGGGTGCCCGACACAGAGCGGCCGTAGGGATGTGAGCCGAAGAAGCGCTGCCTGAAGAAACGCCGCGCCAGCCCGCGGTCGTCGTCCAGGGAGTCCTTCAGCTCGGCCAGCGTTTCCCGCTGTAAACGCTCGAGCTCAGCGGCTGCGAGGCCAGGCCGGGCCAGCACGTCTACCAGCAAGTCGACGAACGCATTCAGTGAACGCGAGATGACCGTCGCTTGAAAGACCATCGTGCTGTGCGCGACGTCGGCTCCGAGCGAGGCGCCGAGTGAGTCGATGCGGGTATCGATCACTTGCGCTTCGAGCCCGCCGGCGGTGCGCCTCATCAGACGCGAAAGCAGCCGAGTCGTGCCTTCTTTGCCCGGCGCATCCAGGATGGCACCGGTCTTCAAGCCGATACTGATCGACACCAGCGGCAGCGCGCGCGACGTCTCGAGCAGTACGGCCGCTCCGCCGGCGTCTCCCAGGCGAATCACCGTAGCGGTGGCGCTCATTGTGCGGCCTCCGCGTCGTCGTCATTGTCGTCATTGTCGTGGTCGCCGCCGGTGCTCGCGTTCGGATCGGGACGCACCAGAATGACGCTGCGATAGCGAGGAAGCAGGTAGCGGCGCGCGACGCGCAGTAGATCGCTCGCGGTCACGCGGCGCGTCGTCTCCAGGCGCTCGAAGGCCGCCCCGGGGCGACCGAGCACGATTTCGTAAAAGCCCAGCGTCGAGGCTTTGCCGTCGACTGTTTCCAGCCCCGCAAGCAAACCAAGCTCGAGCCGAGCCGCCGCGCGCGTGATTTCTTCGGCGGAGATCGGCTCTTGTTGAACCTTGGCGAACTCTGCGTCGATCACTTCGAGCAGCTTCTCCGCGGTCTGACCCTCGCGCGCTGATACGAACAGCTCGAACAAACCCGGGTCCCGGAACGGACCGACGAAGGCGCGCACTTCGGTTGCAAGCTCGAGCTCGCGCACCAACTTCTGGTGCAAACGGCTGGCTCGCCCGCTGAACAACACCTCTGCCAACAGCGAGAGGGCAGGGTGATCGAAGTCCCCCATAGCGGGGCTGTGGTAGCCGACGACGAGCTTCTCAGTGGCGGTCGCCTTCAGCACCTCCACGCGACGCTCCGCGCTTTGCGGAGGCTCGGGCTTCACGTCCTCGATCGGCAAGACGCTCGCCGGAAGCGCTCCGTACGCCGCTGAAAGGCGCTTCAGCAGCGCGACCTCCGCGACGTCGCCCACGATCACCAAGACCGCGTTGTTCGGCGCGTAGTAGGTCTTGTAGAACTCCAAGCAATCTTCGGTGGTGAAGCCCTCGATGTCCTTCATCCAGCCGATTGTCGGCCAGCGGTACGCATGGCTGTCGAACGCGGTCGCCCAGAGCAGCTCACTCACTGCGCCCTCGACGTCGTCGTCCACGCGATAGCGGCGTTCGTTGGCGACGACCTCTTTCTCGCTCTTCACTTGCGGATCACGCAGCACCAAACGGCTCATGCGTTCCGACTCGAGCTTCACTACCAGCGGCAGCTGATCCTTGGGGATCGACACGTTGTATTGAGTGAAATCCAGCCACGTGGAGGCGTTGCTCTCTGCACCGGCTTCTTCGAGCTTGCGATCGAATTCGCCGGCCTTGCGGCCCTCGACCTCGTTGAACATCAAGTGCTCGAACAGATGAGCAAGGCCGGTCTTACCCTCGCGCTCGTGGCGTGACCCGACGTGGAACCAGGTGTGATACGCGATCACTGGAGCGCTGTGATCCTCGCAGAACAAGAGCTCCAGGCCGTTGCCGAAGCGGAAGCGCTCCACGGCCAGGGCGGGCCCGAATGCCACTGTCTCGAGGTGCGTGACGTGCCCATTGGGCGTCGCGCTCGCGTTCAGTTCCGCGAGAGCTTTGGGACGGCGCAGACGCGTGGCGGAGCTACTCATCAGTGTGCCTCTTTAGTAACGACGGAATCAGGTTCCTGCAAGCGCCGGAGCTTGCAGCACTCAGGTTTCCAGCTTCAGGATGGCTAGAAAGGCCTCTTGCGGCACCTCCACGCTGCCCACCGACTTCATGCGCTTTTTGCCCTCTTTTTGCTTCTCGAGCAGCTTGCGCTTGCGGCTGATGTCGCCGCCGTAACACTTTGCGGTGACGTCTTTGCGCATCGCGCGCACCGTTTCGCGCGCGATCACTTTGGCGCCGATTGCCGCCTGAATCGCGACCTCATACTGCTGGCGCGGTACCAGCTCCTTCAACTTCGAGGTCAACGCGCGGCCACGGGCGAACGCCGTTTCCCGGTGCACGATGATGCTGAGCGCGTCGAGCGGCTCACCGTTCAACATGATGTCCAGCTTGACCAGGCTGTCCGCACGGTAGCCCGTGACCTCGTAGTCCATGCTGGCGTAGCCGCGGGACGCGCTCTTCAAGCGATCGTGGAAATCCAAAATCACCTCTGCCAGTGGCAGCTCGTAGGTGACGACGACGTGGTCTTTGGTCGAATAGTTGAGACCGAGCTGCGTGCCGCGGCGCTCCTCGCACAACGCCACCGTTGGTCCGACGTATTCGGCGGGCACGTGCACGGTGAGCTTGAGGATCGGCTCCTCGATTGTTTCGATGTCGCCGACGGGGGGCATCTTCGACGGGTTGTCGACGCGCACGGTTTCGCCGTTTTTTGTGTGCGCGATGTAAACCACGCTCGGCGCGGTGGTGATCAGATCGAGGTTGTATTCGCGCTCCAAGCGCTCCTGGATGATCTCCATGTGCAAAAGGCCGAGAAACCCGCAACGGAAGCCGAAGCCGAGCGCGTCGGAGGTGTCCGGCTCGAAGCTGAACGAGGAATCGTTCATGTGCAGCTTGGCCAACGCGTCCCGCAAGTTCTCGTACTCAGCGGAGTCGGTCGGGAAGATGCCGGCGAACACCATTGGCTTCACCTCGCGGAAGCCGGGCAGGGGCTCGGTCGCGCCGTGATGGAAGCTCGTGACGGTATCGCCGATCTTGGTGTCTTCGGTGGACTTGATATTGGCTGCGACAAAGCCGACCTCGCCTGGACCGAGCTCCTCGATCGCGATCGGATGCGGGTTGTAACAGCCCATCTCGGTGACGTCGTAATGGCGTCCGGTGGCCATGAACTTGATGCGGTCGCCCTTCTTGAGGGTGCCGTCCATCACGCGAAGCATGACCACGGCGCCGCGGTAGCTGTCGTACCAGCTGTCGAATAGCAGCGCGCGAAGCGGCGCGTTCGGGTCACCTTGGGGCGGTGGTACGCGATCGATCACCGCTTCCAGCACCTCGAGCACGCCGACCCCGGTTTTTCCGCTCGCGAACAACGCGCCGCTACAGTCGAGCCCGATGACTTTCTCGATCTGCTCGGCGGTGTGATCGACATTGGCCGACGGCAGGTCGACCTTGTTCAGCACTGGGATGATTTCGAGGTTATTTTCGATGGCCAAATAGGCGTTGGCCACGGTTTGTGCCTGCACACCCTGGGTCGCGTCGACCACCAACAGCGCACCCTCGCAGGCACGCAAGCTCGAGCTGACTTCGTAGTTGAAGTCGACGTGGCCGGGCGTGTCGATCAGCTGCAGCTGATATTCCTGGCCGCGTGCGGACAGGTACTTGAGGCGGACGGATTGCGCCTTGATCGTAATGCCGCGCTCGCGCTCCAGCGGCAGCTTGTCCAGGAACTGCTCGACCTTCTCCCGTGAGCTAATGGCTCCGGTTACATCCAAGATGCGGTCGGCTAGTGTGCTTTTCCCGTGATCGACGTGAGCGATGATCGAGAAGTTACGAATCTTTTTGGGGTCGGTCGGCATCTGGCGGCAACGCGCGTTCGCGGGGCGGCTCTGTAGCGCGGCGTCGGCACGCCGACCAGCCAGGCTCTGCACTCACCCCCGCTCCAGCGCTACTTTTTCGCTGCGGCTTTGGGCGCTGGGTTGTCCGTCAGGCTCATTTGCCCCGGCAGCGCATGTTCGTAGCGCTTCAACACCAGATCGATCCCTTCACGGATGTACACGGCGACCGGAACCTTGGTGCGGGTATGCAACAAGTGCAGCCGCTCGTTCTGTTCGGGCGTGATGTAGACGGTGGTGGAGATCTTCTTGCGAGACATGTGACGTGCCCAGTTGCCAGCCGTTACACTAGATTCCCATACGTGTGTTGTCAATCTGAACAAACCCCGTAAGCGGGTATATTTATTAGCGATATTAGAATGTTATGAAATGGTCGGGCGGCCCAATTTCGTTCCGGGGGCGGTCTTCGGCCCGCCTCTTCGCGCTTGGCGGTCCGCTGGCTGCCGGCCGACTCGCCGGCCTTTTGGTCGCGCCAGTCGCGGCGAAATTGCCGACCGAGCGCGCTGCTTCGAGAACGGCATGGCGAGCGGCGCGGTCGCTATGCTTCTGGCGCGTTCCAGGCTAAAACCGTGACCGGCTGAACTTTGTCGAGGGAGCGGTTGTCGTGGCCCCCGACGCCGAGAGGTTAGAATGACGAGGATGACGGAGGACACCGACTCGACGTGCGTGCGACGCGCCGTTGGTGGCCACACGCGGCTTGGTTTTGTTCTGCTGGTTGCCGCGGGGTTCCAGTTTGGGTGTAATGGTGCAGGCGGGCCCGGTGCTAGCTCAGCAAGCGGCGGCATCACGAAGCGCGACACCAAGGTGACGCACGAAGCCTGCGACACGAGCAGCGCGAGCGCGGAGAAGATCGACGCCAACGGCGACGGCAAGCCCGACATCACGATCGTCCGCGAGGGTGGTCGTGAAGTGTGCCGCGCGGTGGACCTGAACTTCGACGGTGTAATCGACGCGTACACCTACTTCGACAGCAACGGCCAGCTGCGTCGCCGCGAGAACGATTACGACAAGGACGGCCAGATCGACGAGATCACGACCTTCAAG
>DATCFJ010000202.1:0-4251 GCA_036509605.1 Polyangiaceae bacterium
GCGCTTGGCATCCTCGGCCTCGGCGTGCTCGGCTACTACCTGGCGAGCCTAACTGACTTCATCGGCCTGCGTTACATCTCTGCCGGCCTCGAGCGCTTGATCCTGTTCATCTACCCGACGCTGGTCGTGTTGATCGAAACCTGGGTCTTCAAAGCCCGCCTCGGCCGTCGCCAAATCTGGGCGCTCGTCATCACCTACGCCGGCATCGCCTTCGCGTTCCACGGCGAGCTCGGCAACTACGGCTCCGACGTCCCCCGCGGCGCCGCCTGGGTCTTCGCCTGCGCCCTCACCTACGCCCTGTACATCCTAGGCGCCGGCCGCATGGTCCCCAAGCTCGGCTCACAGCGCTTCACCGCGCTCGCGCTCTTGGCAGCCGCGGGTGCCACGCTGACGCACGCTGCAGTGATCGGCGCGAAGATCTTGGGCTTGCCGCTAGCAGTTTACGAGATCGGATTTGTGATGGCGGTGCTTGCCACGGTGCTACCGGCGTTTTTGCTCGCGCGCGGGATCGCGCTGATCGGCTCGGGGCCGGCCGCGATCATCAGCACCATCGGGCCTGTGTCCACGATCTTGCTCGCGTACTTCTTCCTGCAGGAGCCGCTGTCTGGGACGGAGCTCGTGGGGACGGCGTTGGTGATTTTTGGGGCGACGTTGGTCGCTTGGGGCGGGAAACGCGCGGTTCCTGCCTAGCGGGGCGTGGGCGGAGACCTACGCGGAGCGTAGACGCTTGCCGAACCCGCGAAACGAAGCTAGGAAACGCGGGCCACTGGGCGGGTAACTCAGTTGGTAGAGTGCTGGCTTTACACGCCGGATGTCATCGGTTCAAGCCCGGTCCCGCCTACCAAGAAATCATGTCGGATTCGCGATCGGAGCCGAACGCCGCGAGGGCCGCGGGTACTCCAGCGGGTACCTCGATTTCGGCAACAGAGGCGGCGGTCCCGTCTGTTGAACCCGTCCGCACAGCGGAAGACCTGATTGAGTTGCTGCGCCCAACAGCGCCGCGTTGGGCGCCGATTCCTACGGAGCGGGTGTTCCGCGGCCAGCGCGACTCGTCGTGGAAGCTGCTCCCCTCCGCCTATCGGTCGGAGGCCTGGAAACGGTTCGCGCGGGCCGGCGAAGCGCCCTTTGACGCTGAGGCTTCCTCGAGCACGAGCGATGAGGAGTTTGCGGTGCTCCTCAGATTCCTGGAAGGCTTAGATCTCTCGGGCCTCGACGTCCCCAACGATATCTTCATGAGACCGCTCTTTGAGGAAGGGCCGACTGGACTGCTGAGCTTTCCGCTAGACGCGGCAGCGTTGATCTTCGTCGCGCTCGCGCAACACAACGGTGTTCCGACACGACTCCTCGACTGGACCCGTGCTGGGCTCAACGCCGCCTATTTCGCGGCGACTGGAGCCGCAAAGCACGCGACTGAGAAGAAGGAGCGGGTAGAAGCGCTCTCCATTTGGGCGCTGCGGACCAATTTCGCGGGGTGGGCAGATCAAAACCTGGGTCAGCAGAACTCTCCCTACGCCCCGGGGCTTCGTGTCGTCACGGCGCCGCGCGCAAGCAACCCAAACCTGCATGCGCAGGCCGGTGTGTTCACGGAGTCTTGGAGCGCTATCGTCGCACCGCTCGAAGCTATCGTTGGGGATCTTTTAGTCCGCTTGGCTCGTGATTCATCGGCTCCGTGGCCGCCGGCACAACCGCCCCTGGTTCGCTTTGACTTGCCTACTGCGCAGGCTCCAAGGCTCCTTCGGTTGTTGGCCTACGAGCAGGTCGACGCCGCTCGCATGTTCCCCGGGCTCGGCGGGGTCGTGGCTGCGATTCAAGAGCAGAGTTTGTGGGATCGCCCCTAGGTTCCGCTGCGAGCCGCTGACCGGAGCTTCGGTCCGACTCGAAGCCGTGCTGTACTGGGATGCTCGCTCATGGCCGCAAAGAAACTTTCCAAGAAAAAGACGCCGGTGAAGGTCGATCGCTCGACCGCCCATGTTCGTTTCCCGTGCATTGCTTTTCAGCAGGGCGGACACGAAATGGTGATGTTCTCGTGTGCTGCCAAGAAGCTCTGGAGCTTGGTTGAGATCAACCGGCGCGAGGAGCAAAAAGACGACGGCTACCAGCGCGCCCTCTCTCCCGCGCGCGTCCAAGATCTCAGACAGTTTATCGATGCCAACAACTTGCTCCCCACGGGCGTGGTCATCTCGTTCGACGAAGCGCGGATAGAGGGAAGCAATTTGGTCGTGCCGAACAAGCAGAGCGCAGGTTGGGTGATAGACGGACAACATCGACTCGCCGGAGCACACGAGGCGGGGCGAGAAATCGCCATGCCCGTAATTGCGTTTCTGAAACTGTCGCTCAAAGACCAGGTCAACGTGTTCGTCACGATCAACAGAGAGCAAAAGGGTGTCCCCACGTCGCTCTACTACGAGCTGCTCCCGCACCTTCCTGGCGATCGAACCGAGGCTGACGCGGTCAAGTTGCGGGCCAAAGATCTCGCTAAGGCGCTCGCGAGCGACGAAGAATCACCATTTTACGGCAAAATCGTCAGCACAACGGCGCCTCGCCGGGGGCAGCTTTCGTTGACGAATTTCATTCGAAAACTCCAGGGACACCTCAAGCTCAACATCGGCGTGCTCGCTCAGTTCCGCGATGATGACCGAGCGAAGATCATCAACAACTACTACCTGGCGCTAGCGGCTGTCTTTCCCAAGGCGTTCAAGGACGACGAGGAATCGATCTTTTTCAAAACGCTCGGCTTCGGTGCATTGATGAATGCACTTCCGCGCTTCATGTACTTCGCGACATATTACTACAAGGGGCTTCGTGTAGCGGAGTTCACGAAGGTCCTGAAGCTCGTTGACAACTTCAGGTTCGACGAGTGGCACGGTCGCGGGACTGGCAGCGCCGCAGAAAATACTGCGTCGCAGGACCTTATTGCGGCGTTGGAGCGGGCGTTCTCGCAGCAACAAGACGCACCAAAGAAACTGCTCCTCTAACGATGTCGTGGGAGGAGTTCGCGAAGAAAAAGATCGCCGAACGACGCTGGGACGATCTGCGGCAGTTTTGGGCGGAGCACGTTTCGCCGGGCAGGCTTGCCGGAGCTCGACCAAGTGACGAGCTTGGTGATATCGTCGCGTTGCTGGATGTCGCGCGGGAAAGCGGACGCGATAAGGAACAGCGATTCGACTCGATTCAAGGGCTGAACGAGTCGATTCTAGGTGAGGGCCTTTTTCTCATACATGCGGCCGTAAGGGTTATCGGCTCGGCCCAGTCGCACGTGGGGACGGGTGCGCGAACTTGGTCGCACGTCAGCGCGTATCAAGGTGCGTTTTTCGCAGCGAAAGGCATTCTGCGGCTGTGCGGCGTTGCGCATGCCGAAGTGAACAACAAGACGCTCTTTATCGACGTTTTCAGTCCCCGCAGTGGGTCGAAGCAGAGGAAAGGCGATGCGAGCCGGCAGACGCTCGTTGAACTCGTCACCCGTCTTGAACACCGCCAATACTGGATCATCTTTCTACGAGTGCTGCGCGGCCTGAAGGGGATCGCAGGCCTCCCGAAGCCAGTTCTCAACGCACTTGCCGTGCTGGACCCGTCGGACTTCGCCCGACAGCGCAACGCTCTGAACTATAGATGCTCGGAGTGGCCGAGCGAAAGTGTGTATTTCGAGCTTTCGGGGGGCTATGCGGGTGAGGACGCTCTGGAACGAATTGCTGATCCTGGCTGCGAGGACTTTACGGTCGCGCTGGCACTAGTCGTCCTGCGACTTGCGGCCGCCTTCGTCGATGACCTTGCCGCAGAGGTCCCTTCGCTTCGAGAAGATCAGGAACTCATGCGGAGCTATCTCGCTGTCGACGAGCACCACCTTTACCGGCTATTCGCGGTGTCGGTGGGGACGTCCTTCCAGAATCGCGGCTAAGCGCGAGTCACGCCGAATTCGGCGCCCCGATTTCCATAGCGCAATTCGGATCCTCATTCTTGACGTTGTTCACGAGCGAGCTCACCGCCACGAGCTCGAGCGTCTCAGCGTCCGGCTCGGAGCAGCGAGCGCCAGCGCGTCGCCCGATCGATCCACGCTTTCTGGGCGTCCGCGGGCAAGATCACCGGCATGCGGTCGTCCACTTCCGCCGCCACGCCGCGCGGTGTCGTTGTGAGGATCGCCGCGCAGTCTTGAAACTCGCCGTTGGGCATCTTCGCGCGGTCCCAGATCCCCGCGAACGCAAACGGCTCGCCGTCGTGGCGCTTGATCAGGTACGCCTGCTTCGCCGGCTTCTT
>DATCFJ010000203.1:0-8429 GCA_036509605.1 Polyangiaceae bacterium
AAGAAGCCCGGTTCAGCGCGCGTTTCTTGCGTCCGTGCCCGCCGTTCCGCGAAGGCCAACTGCTGCTCGGTCGCTGGCTTCGCGGCTCTGGCTTGATTCTCACCGGCGTAACGTTGAACGAGACCTAACTGCAGGCGCTCGTTACAGCCCCCCAGAAAGCGCTCGAGCCCGCGCAACGCGCTCAGCGACACCTCGTGCCCGCCGTCGAACGGGCAAGAATCGATCTGCCAACCGGACGCGCGCAGCGCGCTCGCAAAGCGTTCGTTGGCCGAAAACGATGTCGCCGCGGCACGCGCTGAACCATCTAATGGCCACCAACCCCGCCCCGGCAAGCCGAACTGCCTCAGATCCGAAAAGCCCTCAGGCAGAATGAAGCGCGCCCGAAACGCCCATGGATCGCACAAACGGCTGCAAATCCTCGGGCGCGCCAGCGAGGCCGTGGAGAAGCACCACGAGCGGACCGCGCTCGCCCGTGGTCAAGCGTAGTATCCGAGAGCCCAGCGTGGTTACGGCCGTGGTTTCACCAAGTCGCGTACAGAACCACGGCGGCGACCGCGTCGTTTTGTGACGGCGCGTACCAGCCGCGCAGCGTCACGCCGTCGGCACCATCGAAAGAGACCTGCTCGAGTTTTGGTAGTGAACGCAGCGCTCGCGCACGTTCGGCCGCGCTGACCAACGTTCGCCGCGGGTGGCATTGGCCGTAGCCGAACAGGAAGAAATGAGCTGCGATGCTGCCCGCGCCGATGATGACAATCGGCAATAGGGCTAGAATCACTCGTCGCCGCATTGGAACAATCAGGCGATATAGCACCCTTTTTGCGGACCTGGGCGCATGGCGACCCTTCGAATTCACGATTTTTTACTCCCCTGCGCGCCGACAAGGCTCTAGCGCAAGGCCCGCAGTTGGGCGATGGTAGCGGACTGTTTTCGGCAGTGGCATCTGCGCCGCGCGACGGAAGGGAAGGACTTGGAATGATCGAGGAAATTCGTACGATTCTGAAGGAGCACGCTCGCCTATCGAGCGACGTGGCCACACTGAGTGACGACGCCGATCTGTACCAGGCCGGCCTCACCTCGCACGCCAGCGTGAACGTGATGCTCGCGCTGGAAGGCAAGTTCGACATAGAGTTCCCAGATCGGATGTTGAAACGAGGGGTGTTCGAAACCATCGCTTCGATTCGCGCCGCGATCGAGGAACTTACCGCTGCTTCGTGACGAAACTCGAGAGGAGTCGACAACGTGGGAAACAACCGAACGGACTCGCGCCATGTCGCTGCGGCAACACGCATCGGCGTAGAAGTGGCTGGCCCTGCCGCGCGCAGCGTAGACAAAGACTCGCGCTTCCCGCGTGAAGCGGTGGACGCTCTGAAAGAAGCGCGCCTGCTGTCGGCATTCGTGCCCAATCAGCTGGGGGGCCTGGGTTGCGGGATGATCGAGCTGTCGCAAATGTGCGAAGCGCTCGCGCAACACTGCTCGTCGACCGCCATGGTCTTCGCGATGCACCAGATCCAAGTGGCGAGCATCGTTCGCCACGCGGGCAGCTCCAGCTTTTTCCGTAAGTATTTGGCAGAGCTGGTCGAGAAGCAGAACCTGATCGCCTCCGTCACCTCCGAAGCCGGTGTGGGTGGGGAAATGCGAAACAGCGTGTGCGCCGTCGAGCGGCAAGGCGACCGCTTCAAGCTCGACAAAGACGCCACCACTATCTCCTACGGCGCGCACGCCGACGAGCTCTTGGTGACTTCGCGACGCTCGGCCGACGCACCCGCCAATGATCAGGTGCTCACGCTAGTGCGAAAGGCCGACTACACGTTGGAGGTCAACGGAGTCTGGGACACGCTCGGCATGCGCGGCACGTGCAGCCCGCCCTTCAAGTTGAAATCGGTGGGCTCCGTCGATCAGATCATGGAACAGGCCTTCGCCGACATCGCCGCGCACACCATGGTGCCGTTCTCACACGTGCTCTGGGCCAATTGCTGGCTCGGCATCGCCACAGCCGCGGTCTCGAAAGCGCGCGCGTTCGTGCGTGCCGCCGCACGCGCCAAGCCAGGCACTACGCCGCCCAGCGCGCTGCGCTTGGCCGAAGTCGCCGGTATGCTGCAGAGCCTGCGCGCCAACGTTCATGACGTCGCCGCAGAGTGCGAGCAACTGATGAGCGCGCCCGACGCGGGCACCGAGGTTCTCTCGTCGATCGCCTTCGCGTTGAAGATGAACAACGTCAAGGTTTCGACCTCGACCACCTGCGCGGACATCGTGCAACGCTGCCTCTTGATCTGCGGCATCATGGGTTACAAGAACGACTCCAAGTTCTCGATGGGTCTGTATCTGCGCGACGCGCTGTCCGCCGCGCTCATGGTCAACAACGACCGCATTTACGCCACCAACGCCTCGATGTTGCTCGTACTGAAGGACGATTGAAGTCATGGCCATCAATTTTACCTCTCAGGATCTGTATGACGGGATGGTTCGCCACAAGCTGATCATCCCAGTGGGTGTGCCGGGTGCGTTCGGCAGAGGGGCCGTTTTCGAAGACGTGCTGGCGCGCTTCAATGATTTAGTGACGCGCTTGGCCAAGAACGACGGCGCCGAGGTGATGGCGTTTCCCCCAATTCTCGATCGCCAAGTGTTCGAGAAGAGCGAGTATTTGGACTCGTTTCCGCAATTGGCGGGCACGGTATTCTCGTTCTTCGGCACGGATGCTCAGCACAAAGAGCTGACCGAGCGCATCCACGACAAGAAGCCTTGGGACGACCTGCAAAAAATGACCAGCGTCGTGCTCACGCCCGCCGCTTGCTACCCCGTGTACCCGAGCTTCACTGGCACCGTCCCGCTCGAGGGTCGCCTGGTCGACATGCAAAATTGGGTATTTCGGCACGAGCCTTCGCCGGAGCCGACGCGCATGCAAGCCTTCCGCGTGCGCGAATTCGTGCGCGTGGGCTCGCCCGACGCCGTGATCGAGTGGCGCAACATGTGGCTCGCGCGTGGTGTGGAGCTGCTCTTGTCGCTCGGCCTGCCAGCAAAATCGGACGTCGCTGCCGACCCGTTCTTCGGCCGCGGCGGGCGCATGCTCGCGGCCAGCCAACGCGAGCAAAAGCTCAAGTTCGAGGTGCTGATCCCGGTGATTTCGGAGGACAAGCCGACGGCCGTCTGCTCCTTCAACTACCACCAAGAGCACTTCGGAAAGATCTTCGAGATCAACACGCCCGACGGCGCAATCGCGCAAACCGCGTGCCTCGGCTTCGGTATGGAGCGCGTGGTCATGGCCCTCTTTCGCACACACGGCTTCATTCCGTCGGAGTGGCCGAAGCAGGTGCGCGAACTGCTGTGGCCATGAGTCGAAGCACGGTGCTCGGGCTGGATGTAGCGAACTATCAGCGCCATGCGCTGCACGCCGAGTCACGAGCCTGGGTCGAGAAGAACTGCTACGTCGACGTCTGGCTCGAGGTGTTGCACGCGGCAAAGCTCGACCCTACGGCGGCCCTGGCGTTCACGGTTGCCAGTGATTTCGATGGCGATCAGTGGACCTTCTACAAGCCGCCGCACGTCGACCTGAGCGTGCTGTACGGCGTGAACGTGCAAGAGCTCAACGTCTGGAAGCCGATCCTCGAGCACGCGCTTTTCCACGTCGGCCAAGGGCGTCTCGTGTTCACCGAAGCGGACGCCTTCTGGCTGCCCGACACTGCTGGCACGGACTACCGAACGCAGCACACGAAGAGCACGATCGTCATCGAGTCGATCGACGCCCTTGGCAAGAAGCTCGGCTACTTCCATAACGCGGGCTACTTTCAGCTCGAAGGCGAGGACTTCGTCAAAACGTTTCGGTTGGACGCGGCGCCCGATCCGACGTTCATGCCGCTCTTCGCCGAGCTCGTGAAAGTGGACCGCGCCGTTCGCTTGCCGGACGCGGAGCTGGCAGCTCTGTCGCAAGGCCAGCTCAAGGCTTGGCTAAAGCGGCGACCCGCGAGCAACCCCATCCGCCGTTTCGGGCAATACTTCGCGCAAGAGCTCGAGCACATACGCTCGCGCGGCATCAATTTTTATCATGCGTTCGCGTTCGCCACGACACGTCAGTGCGGCTCGGGCTACGAGCTCAGCGCCGCATACCTTCGTTGGTTGGAAGAGCGGGCGCCCAAAGGCTACGAGGCAGCAGCTCGCTCCTTCGACGAGATCTCGAACGGCTCGAAGGCGATGATCCTCAAAGGCGCACGCGCAGCCAATTCCAAGAAACCGGTCGATTTCCAGCCCGCTTTCGAGGAAATGGCCCAGCACTGGGACACGGCCATGGCGACGCTCGACGCGATCGCGTAAGACGGCGACGATGGCCCGAATCCGTGCCGCTACCAATTACGGAATCGAGCCGCTCAGCACCGGCTGGCAGCTTACCGAGCTCACGCCCGGTGTAACGCACGCCTCGCCAACCGCTCTCGACGAAGCCTGCGCTTGGCAGCATGCGCTCTGCCCCGGCACGGTAGCGAGCGCGCTCCGCGACCAGAAGGCTTGGGATTTTGCTGCGACTCGTAACTTCGACGAGAGCGAGTGGTGGTACCGCACGCGCTTTGCGAGCACTCCCTGCGCGCCAGGCGAGGCGCTGTGGCTCGAGCTCGATGGTCTGGCGACGCTCGCAGACGTGTGGCTCAACGGAACGCACATCCTGCGCTCAGACAACATGTTCTTGGCGCACGAGCTGGACGTTTCGTCGCTGATCGACAAGGACAATCAGCTCCATATTCGCTTCGCGTCCCTCGACGTCGCAAGCGGAGGCAAGCGACCGCGACCCCGCTTCAAGACTCGCCTCGTGGAGCGTCAACAGCTGCGTTGGTTTCGCACCACCCTGCTCGGTCGCATCCCCGGCTGGACTCCGCCAGTCACAGCGGTCGGTCCGTGGCGCGGCGTGCGGCTCGCGCGTCGGCGAGCAATATCCATTCGCAGCGCGGAGCTGCGCAGCCGAGTTGAAGGCGAGCGAGCGTTGGTCACAGCCCGGCTGGAAGCGGACTTGCTCGGTGGCAGCTTCGAATCCGCGACGCTACACGTCGGCGACAGCGTAGCGGCATTCAGCCTGACGACAGACGGCAGCCTCCGTCTCACCGCCGAACTGGAGGTTCACGCCGCCAAGCGCTGGTGGCCCAATGGTCACGGCGAGCAGCCGCGTTACCCGGTCCAAGTCACGTTGGTCGTGGACGGAACAAGCCACAAGCTCAGCCTGGACTCCGTCGCCTTCCGCAGTGTCGTGTGCGACTCCGCCAACGGACGCTTCGCGTTGCTCGTCAACGGCCTCGAGATCCGCTGCCGGGGTGCCTGCTGGACGCCGGCAGACGTCGTTTCACTCGCGGACGACGCGCGGACCCTGGAAACCGTAGAACAAGCGCGCAAGGCTGGCATGAACATGCTGCGCGTCGGCGGCACGATGACCTACGAGTCCGACGCGTTCTACGAGGCCTGCGACCAAGCAGGGATCTTGGTCTGGCAGGACTTCATGTTCGCCAATCTCGACTACCCGAGTGAAGACGCAGCCTTTTGCCAAAGCGTAACTCGCGAAGCCGAGCAATTCCTCACGCGCAACGACGCTCGCGCCTGTTTGGCCGTGCTCTGCGGAAATAGCGAAATCGAGCAACAAGTCGCGATGCTCGGGCTGCCCCGCGAGAGCTGGACGTCCTCGCTGTTCGATTCGCTGCTGCGCGGCATCGCTGAAAAACAGCGCGGCGACGTGCCGTACGTCACGTCTACCCCGACGGGAGGCGCGTTGCCCTTCCAGCCCAACACCGCCTTGACCCACTACTACGGAGTCGGCGCCTACTTGCGGCCGCTCGAGGACGCGCGCCGGGCGGACGTGAAGTTCACACCCGAGTGCCTCGGCTTCGCCAACATCCCCGAGGCTTCGACGATCGAGAGCCTGCTCGGCGACGGCCGCGCGCCATTTCACAATCCGCGCTGGAAGGCGCGTGTCCCGCGCGACAGCGGCCCCGGCTGGGATTTCGACGACGTGCGCGACCACTACACCGAGCTACTCTTCGGCGTGGACCCCACGGCGCTTCGCTACGAGGACCCGGAGCGCGCGCTCGCGCTCGGCCGCGTCACGAGTGGCGAGGTCATGGCGCGCACCATCGCCGAATGGCGCAGCCCTGCGTCCAATTGTCGCGGTGCACTGATCTGGCTACTGCGCGATCTCTGGCCGGGCGCGGGCTGGGGCTTGATCGACGCGCACGGTCTGCCCAAGGCGGCGTACTATTTCGTCAAACGAGCCATGCAGGCACAGGCCGTCTTCCTCTCGGACGAAGGCTTGAACGGCCTGACCATCAATACCGTCAACGACCGCGCAGAACCGCTGGCCGCAGACCTCGAGCTGCAGTTGATCCGCAACGGCTCAGTGCGCATCGCGACAGGCAACACGCACGTAGAAATCGCAGCGCACGGCGCGCTGGGGCTCGCTGCCGGGACGCTCTTCGAGCACTTCATCGACTTGACCCAGGCATACCGCTTCGGGCCGCGCCAATACGATGTGGCCATCGTGACACTTCGGGACGCGCAGAGCGGCGCGCTGGTCTCGCAGGCCAGCTACCACCCGGGCGGGCTGTCCCCCGAGCGGGCCGAAGATCTCGGGCTGGAAGCCACGCTCGAACACGTGTGCGGAGACGAGTGGCGCCTGCGCGTACAGAGCGCTCGCTTCGCCCAGGCTGTCGCGCTGGAGGTCACAGGGTTCGAGACGGAGGACTCGTATTTCGACGTCCCTGCGGGCTCGGAACGCACCGTACTGCTGCACGCTCGATCCAGCGGGGCGACTCCGCGCGGCTACGCCTCCCCGCTCAACGCCCGGGCGCCCACGCGCATCACGGTTAAGCCGCGCGCGGCGAGCGTCTCATGATGCGCGCTCGGCCTCAAAACCCGCGCAGGAATCGCTTCAGCGCACGCAGCGCGACGAGCGGCACTTCGTGTCCGCCGTCGAACGGACAAAAGTCGATCAACCAACGCGCAGCGCGCAGATCGCGTTCGAAGCTCTCGGTCGCCGCAAAAGCCAAGTCAGGATCAGAGCGGCCGTGGCTGATGAACGCGCGCATCCCCGCACGCTCCTCGAGCCGAGGATCCCAGAGTTTCCGCGCAATGCGCGCGCCCGACAATTGTACTAACGCCGTGATCGGCCGCGCGCTGCGTAGCGCGATGTCGAACGCCAGCATCGCCCCCTGCGAGAACCCGCCCAGAATCAGCGGAGCGTGCGGGGATTCTCGGCACAGCTCGTCGAGCAGCGCGCTCATCTCCAGGTGGGCCTGCTCCAGCCCATCGGGCTCGTACTCCGACAGATCGCGCGCCGTTCCGCCGGCAATCGCCGCAGCCCGACCGACCCCGTCCGAAGGCCACCAGCCCCTCCCAGGCAGCCCAAATGGGCTCAGATCGGCAAATCCCTCCGGAAATACGAAGCGCGCAGCCACCCCGATCGAGCGCGCGAACGGCTCCAAGTCCTCGGGCGCACCGGCAAAGCCATGCAGGAGCACTACCAGCGGGCCGTGCTCATCGGTAGTTACTCTGAGGGCTCTGCGGTGTGGGGGGGGCAAGAAATACTCAACGCTTGCGGCATGCGACAGTGGCACTCAACGATATACTCTCGGCCTGGCTCAATCTAAAATTTCGCGGCGGAGTTTATTGGAGGCGGACCGTGGAACCAATTCAAAGGAGCGCGCAAGTGCCGCTGAAGCCGCCTGAGTCAGTGAACAGGTCCCAGACGCCATTTCCAGAGGCGAGGAGCCCGCTTTCCGCAAAGTCTTCGATGCCCGTGTCCGTGGGTCGAGGCGGGGCCTCGAAGGACCAAGAGCCGAACAGCAGGGGCCCGGTTTCCCGATTTCGAGACGGGCAGCGCGCGGACTCGCAGAGGGCGGCTGCAGCCCCGTTGGCGACGGCCTTTTGGTTTGGTGGGCCGGAGCGTCCCCTGTTTGGTTGGTATCACCAGCCGGTGGCTCCGGTTCGTGCGGCCGTGGTGCTGTGCAACACGGTCGGGCATGAGTCGCTGGTTCTGCATCGAACCTACCGCCGGCTAGCCCAGCACCTGTCCACGAAGGGCTTCGCCACGCTGCGCTTTGACTACGACGGGACGGGGGACTCGGCCGGCAGTGATGAAGACGGCAACCGGGTCGAGAACTGGCTTGCCAGTATTCAAACAGCGGTCGAAGAAGTGTCGCGGCGGAGCGGGATGAGCCAAGTGGTGCTGATCGGAACCCGCGTCGGCGCCTTACTTGCCGCGACGCAGGCCGGGCGGGCTCCGGTTTCCAGCCTCGTTCTGCTCGCCCCACCTCGCAACGGCAAAGCATGGCTGCGCGAGGTCCGCGCGATGCAAGCCATCAAAGACAGCCAATCGCCGCCGTCGGAAGGCATCGAGCCCGACAAGGGCATTGCCGGCTTCTTGTTGGACGACGCGACACGCACTGAGCTCAGCGGCCTGTATCTGA
>DATCFJ010000204.1:0-6853 GCA_036509605.1 Polyangiaceae bacterium
TACCGAAGCCCACGTTCGGGAGCGCTGCGGGCGCGCGCGCTGCGGGCCGGGCATTGTTGTCGCACATGTCGAGATAGAAAAAGGCCGACAGCTGGCCGCCTTTCATCTCGGCTTTGCCGCGCACGGGCCCCTTGTCTTCCAGCGGGAATTCCCACTCCGCGTAACCTGAGCTCAAACTGCGGCGTGCCTCTTGCGACATGACCGGATCGATCATCGCCTGCACGCGCTCGCTGGTTTGCACGTCGCCGCGCACTTCGCTCTCGCCCGCAGGCATCACGACCACGGTGCGACGCCCCGGAATCAGCCGCACTTCGCTCCCGCCGACGGATAGCGTGCGCTTCAATAGATCGACGACAGGTGTTACCATTGCCCAGCCTGAAACGATGCCCGAGTCCTCTGCCGCTTGGCAAGACGGCTGGCCCGAAGCCGAAGTTTAGGGGGCTTGTTCGATGTATGTGCGGAGCCGCAGCGCTTGGCGGCTCTGTGCGAAACGCTGCCACCGCGAGCTCCCGGGCCGCTGCGAGCTGCGCCCTACGTGCTGCGCCCTACGTGCTGCGCTCGGTCGGGTCACCTCTGGATCGCGCCCCGGGGCTGACGCGAGCGAGTGACTGCGGCGTTCATATATGCGCTGCCAAACTGGGTTCTGGCCTGCTGTTGGTTATGCGCCCTGCAGCGCAGTCGTAGATTTTCCACGCTCGACTCGCCGCCGTACGCCCAGGGCCTCACATGGTCGAGCTCGATGAAGTGTCGAGCCGCGCAGCGTCTGCCATCCACCGACACGAACGTGCACTGCTGCTCATCACGTAGGTATACCTCGCGCACAACCGCTGCGGGGATGTGACGCGTGCGTTCGTCGCCTCCCAATGCGCGGCCCGAACGCGCCGCCGCACTCTCGACTGTCGGGAGTGCACGCCGCGCGCGTCGCGGCTTCCTGCCCACGGCGAAGCGCGTCTTCTCCAGCTCACGGACGTGCGCCTCGAGGCTCCATTTCATGATCGCTAACAGATTGCCATCGGGCTGTCGGTGGCTCGTGAGAGCGCGGACCCGCTCCAGTAACTCTAAAAACTCCGTGTCTGCCGTAAAATGCACGCCAAAACGGTCAGCCGAGAGCGGGTCAATACGGATCGAGTCGCGCACGTCCGGCTTTGGGAAACGCGCCGCCAGCAACTCTTCGACCTGTCGCGCGCTCCTGCGACTGCAAACCTCGAACAGCTCCGCGGCGTTCTCCCGGTTCAAGTGCGGAGCGAGCGAGCACAACGCGGACAAATGCAGGTCGCCGCTCGCGACACGCGCAAAGACCTCCGGAAACTTCCTGCACACCTTCGCCGCCGCGATGCGGCGCCCCGCTGCCGACTCGCTCAATCCAAGCGATTCAATGCAGTATGCAAACAGCGACGGGAAGCCGAGCTGAAGATGCAATCTTCTCTCGTACATCTCCGCCAAGTGCGCGAGCAGATCCGCCGTCAGCTCGTTCCCGCGTCGCACCAAGCCGGACAGCCCGGCCAACAGCTCGTCATTCCCCAATTGCCCCAAGCAATATTGATCCCGCATTCACCCTTGTTAACACGCGTTCTCCCGAGGCTCATATTCCCCGCGAGGCTCGTTTTTAGCTTCAAAACGCGTTTCGACTCGACTGACAACACGAACATCGCTCCTGTCGAAAACGGAGCGCCATAGCAGGCGACATTTCACGCCCTCGCTCTCTCGCCCTTCGGGGCGCCCCATTTTTCGGTCAACAAAATAGCGACCTAACAAGCCCGAAAGAAAGAATAAGGCGGGCGAGCAAGTGATAGCGCTCCGCCCACTTCACGCGGCTCCGCCACGCCGTCCGTGCATGCGCTATCACTGGAGAGCACGCACACTCTGCTGCCGAGACGCTTCCACTAGCCATGACGTTCCCTCAGCGCAGGCTCCAGATGAACGCCCGCCCCAGGCCGTCACTCCGCATCCCACGCCGTCCGTTTCCGTGCGAAATGTCTATTCGTCGACGCAACGGACATGCGCTCAATACGCCCAGCGGCGATCCGGTCGTCGGTCGAGAACATCTTCCGACGAGCTCGCATCGACCGCCTTGGCCAGAACCTTCTGAATTTCGCGCAGGACATATTTGGCTGGATCCACGCGCCATCCCTCGAGCATCATCACGGCGACGTCGATCATGCGATGACTCGACCTGCGCACTCCGGAGCCGACGCCACTCCCGACGTTGGGCGCACCGTCGCGATCTCGCATCCCGTCACT
The DNA here is from genome assembly GCA_036509605.1 of Polyangiaceae bacterium. Lineage (GTDB taxonomy): Bacteria > Myxococcota_A > Polyangia > Polyangiales > Polyangiaceae > PMG-095. The sequence goes on from DATCFJ010000204.1 coordinate 2,242, forward strand.
CCCGACGTCGAGTGTGCACCATCGCAATCTCCGTCCCGTCACTCCCGACGTCGAGTGTGCGTCATCTCAACCACCCCGCGCCGTCCGCGCCGTCGGGCCCCCGCGCGGCGGAGCCGGGCGCTTGGTGGGCCCCGGCGCGCGCAGCGCGCAGCGCGGAGCGCGAGCACGCCGGCCGTGTTGCGACTCGCTACGGCGGGGCAGCCACTCGCTCCGTCAATCCCAAAAATCAGGCGTGAATGTACACGACCGTGCCGCGCTCTTTGTTCACCGCGCCGTGCCAGTCGGCGGGCACGGAGGGATCGGTCCATTCGAAGAGCCAGGCGGCGTCGATGGGGGCGAGGTTGACGCAGCCGTGGCTCCTGACTTTGCCGAAGTCGTCGTGCCAATAGGTGCCGTGGAGCGCGAAGCCTTTGTGAAAGTATTGCACGAAGGGTACGTCCCGTAGGTTGAAGGAGTCACTGCGGTCTTCGTCGCCGTCCATCGTGGAGCTGACTTCCTTCTGATAGATCATGAAGGTGCCGCGCACGGTGGCGCTTTGCGTTTCCGGATCACCCATACCGCCGCGGCCGGTACTGACCAGCGTGGCGTAGACCGCGCGCTTGCCGACGTAGGCCACGAGCGTTTGGTGCTGAATGGAGATGTCGACCCACTTGCGGTCACCGGTGGCGAAGCTCGGAAACGAATCGCGCGCGGGCAGGATGCGCAGCGTGGCTTCGGGCGCGAAGCTGCCGTCGTGGGACTTCATTAGGCCACCCGGCAAGCGCTTGCCGTCGAGCAGCTTGAAGCCCTCACGATACGTGAAAGAGCCGCGCGCGATGGGATTGCCTTGCGCGTTGGAGACGTACTTTTGCACCGAGCGGTCTTTGACGAACGCGACGGGCAGCGTTTCGCCTTCCAGCAGTTCTACGCCGTGAAACTCGCTGGGCGTGACCAGCTTCACGCGGTCGAGCGCGATGATATCGAGCTCCGTCGTCAGCCCGAACGCGCGGTCTTGCCACAAAAACGTCTTGGAAATGGCAAAGCCGCTGTCCGCGCTGGCCGGCCCCGCGTGCACCAGGAAGCGCAGCGGCGATTTGACGCCGTACGGCTTGTCGAGCTTTTGCCCTTGGCTCAGAAAATCCGGCGGATCGGCGAGCTCACCGACCAAGCTTTGTTGGCCGGTGGCGCGGATGCGTTCGCGAAAGTTGGCGGCGCGCTCGGTCACGTCGTAGCCCTCGCCCTCTTTCATCTGCGCTTTGCTCGGCAGCTTGAAGTAGAGCAGCGGCGGAGTTTCGTTGGACAGCGCGTACAGGTATGGCGCGCTGTGTCCGCGCACGGGGCGATTCACCGACGCCACCACGACCGGGTCGTCCAACTTGAGTGACGCGCCCAGACCCAAGCACACGAAGCCGCGCGGGTTCACGCGGTACCAACCGCCCGCGCAACCGACATTGACGATTGCGGGCGAGCGCGCATCGACCACCGCGCCTGCGCGCAGATAGCCGTAGCGCGTGCGCTGCTTGCCGGTATCGTTGTAAATCCAAGTGCGCCAAGCGACGCTGGCGACCTTGGTGACGCCGTCGGGAGTGAAGGGCAGATTGTCGTCCAGCGAGCCGGGCCTGGGTCCGTCGCTTGCGGCGCTGCCCGCCGGTGCCAGCTTCGACGACTTCGACGAAGCCGTAGACTCAGCCGACGCCGCGCCGTCCGTAGAATGCACTTCCGAGACCGCGGTTGCGCGAGCGGACGGCTCGAGCAGAGCCCCCGGTGGCTCGAGGCGCTTTCCGCAGCCGAGGCCGAGCAAAGCCAGAAATAGAACGGGCCTCCGCATCATCCGCTGGGGCCGGGCGTACCACGATTTCGAGGCGACACGCACACGGGAAGGAGGCATGCTCCGGCGCGTGCGGATTCCGAGCGGCTTGTGGAAGCTGACCAAGGAAGTGGCTCGCCACTTGCTGCGGCGACCGGTGGTTGGCATTGCGGCCGTGGCGCGCACTCCCGACGGCCGCTACGTGCTGATTCGCCGCTCCGACACTGGCAAGTGGGCGCTGCCCGGCGGCACGTTGGAGTGGGGCGAGACGTTGCGCAGCGCTATCGAGCGTGAGCTACGCGAAGAGGTGGGCACGCGGCTGGTGTCGCTCGGCGAAATCATCGGTGCGTACTCGAAGGCCGATCGTGATCCCCGCTTTCACGCAGTGACGATTCTGGTCGAAGCCACCGTTGCGCCGCCCTCGCAGCCTCCGGACAATGCGCTCGAGATCTTGGAAGTGCGCATGTTCAACGAGGCAGAGCTGCCGCGCGAGCTCTCTCATGAGATGACCGACATGCTGAGTAACGCGCGTTCGGGGCGGCGCGTCTGGGAGTGAGCGACTCGCCCGTCGTCGTCGAGCTCGTCCTTGTCGTCGACGAGGAGCGAATCGTCCCGCGCGGCACTGCTCAGGTGAATTGGTTCGTGCGCTTGAACGACGCTTGGGTCCACGTGTCCACGTGGCCCGGTGCGCGCTCCGAGCGCCTAGATGCCGGCGCAGGCACGGTTTGGCAATCGCGCACCGAGCTCGACTTGCCGCGCGGCGCGCGGCTGATGCGTGTCGAATCCCGCCCGAGCGACTACGCGCGCGGCACGCCGCTCGAGTACCTGACGCGTGGCGCGCCCAGCAAAAGCCGCAAGGTCCGCAGGAACTACTACGCCGTCGGTCGCTCCGGCCTGCTCTCGATAACGCGCGATGATTCGGGCTCTTAGTCGATCGCCAGACGAAAAATCCCGGATCGAGACTTCAAATACGCCACGACGCGAGCGCGTTACCCGGGCCTACCTGGGCATTTATCCGGACAATGGTCACGTTTTGTGGCTGCTGCGAAAGCGCGCGTGCCCCCTTTAGCCCCAAGACGCATGGCCGTTCTAGGTGGCTATGGTCGTGTCGCTGACGCAAGCTGAGTCGGCGCAACCCTCGGGAGCTCCCCCAAGTAGCTCGCCCAGGGAAGCGTTGTCAGCGGTCATGCCAATAAGCTCCGCCGAGCCGGAATCCGGAGAGCGCGCGGACGGTAGCGCGAAGGCATCTGTGCTCGTGGTCGACGACGACCCGGACGTACTTCGCGGCGTGGTGCGCTTGCTGCGCAGCCAGGGCTACAGTGTCACTCAAGCGACCAACGGCGCGGAAGCGGCGCGGTCTCTACATGGTCGTTCTTTCGACGTGATCGTCAGCGACATCAAGATGCCGGGTATGGACGGCATTCAGCTGCTGCGCGAAGTGCGCGCGCATGACCTACATGTACCCGTCGTGCTCGTTACTGGCGAGCCAGCCGTGAGCACTGCGGTGCAGGCGCTCGAGTACGGCGCATTCCACTATTTGACCAAGCCAGTCGATAGCGAAGCCTTGGTCCGTGCAGTTTCGAAAGCTGTGAGCATGCATCGCATGGCTCGGGTCAAGCAGCAGGCCGCCGAGCTGCTCGGTCATGCCGGAGCACTGGGTGCAGATCGCGCGGGGCTCGAAGCGAGCTTCGACCGCGCCATGCAGTCCCTGTGGATTGCCTATCAGCCGATCGTCGATTTCCGCCGCAAGCAGATTTACGGCTATGAAGCGCTGCTGCGGAGCAATGAGCCGAGCCTGCCGCACCCCGGTGCCGTGATCGACGCCGCGACTCGCTTGGGGCGCCTCGACTTCCTTGGTCGCTCGATTCGCGATCTTGCTGCTGCGCCGATGACTAGCAGCACGACCGAAATGTTGTTCGTGAACCTGCACGTGACCGATTTGGTCGATCCGTGGCTCAGCGCGCCGGATTCGCCGCTGTCCTTGATCGCCAATCGCGTGGTGTTGGAAGTGACCGAGCGCTCCTCGCTCGACGAAGTCAAAGACGTGCGCGCCCGTGTGGCAGCTCTTCGCGAGATGGGCTTCCGCATCGCCGTCGACGATCTCGGCGCGGGCTACGCGGGGCTCACCAGCTTCACTCTGCTCGAGCCGGAGATCGTCAAGCTCGACATGTCACTCGTGCGCGACGTGCACAAGAACTCGACCAAGCAAAAAGTCATTCGCTCGATGACCGCGCTCTCGCAGGACATGGGCATGACCGTGGTCGCTGAAGGCGTCGAGACCATCGAAGAACGCGACACGCTGATCGATCTCGATTGCGATCTCCTGCAAGGCTTCCTGTTTGCCAAACCGGGAAGGCCCTTCCCTGAGGTCAAATGGTGAAATATGCCGGGCTGCCGAGTGACTTGCCGGCGCCGCCGACACCGCGCCCGCACTTCGGTGATGCGTCTTCGAGTGACGGCGCGGGCTCCGCGCCGCGCATGCGCTTGGCGTCTATCGCCGAAGATCCGGACGGCGAAAGCCCGTTCCAAGAAGCGCGCACGATGGACATCTCGCTGCGCACGACTGATTTCGGTGTGTCGCCCTCGACGCAACCGGCGCGCCGCGATCGCGCCATGCTGCTGCGCATGGACGGCGTCGGCGCTGGCCAGGTCTTGAGCGTCGGCCAAGTGCCGTTTTCGATGGGCCGCCACGCCACGAACAACCTGCCGATCGACGACGACAGCATCAGCCGCTTCCACGCCCGCTTCGTGTGCGAGGACGGCGAGTACTACGTCGAAGATCTGGGCTCGCGCAACGGCACGTTCATCCAAGGCAAGCGCGTTACG
>DATCFJ010000205.1:0-3186 GCA_036509605.1 Polyangiaceae bacterium
TGTTGTTCGCTCTCGCGCTTGGGAACCTCAGCGCCGATGGCGGCGCGCGCAATTTGATGACCCAAACGCGCGTGCAAACGCGCCACCTCAACAGCCTCACGAGCCGCGTTCGGATCAGCACGCGTCGTCGCGACGTCGAGCCAACCGAGCACGACGGTCAACGCGTTGGACACTTCATGCAGGGCGCCGGCTAGATCTGAGTCGCGCTCAGACCCGCTCGGAGGCGGAACACTCGCGGGTGCACCCGAACGATTCACTCAAAAACCTTAATATGCGCGGGGAATGAGCGCCAGTTCTTTCCGAAATGGCTACCCAACCGGAACCGAATTCCAGTGGAGTCGCAGCGCTCAGAATGAGAATAACCCTTGAGTGTGTGTGCGCGTTTCGCGCTCAATGCACCGCCCCATTCAGCGTTGCTGGAATCAAAAGCTTGAACGCTCCACTAGTGTCAGCTCGTGTTTCGGCAACTTGCACGACGGCGTCAGCCTTGGCCGGCTCTGAGGTGTACTGGCCAGCGCTCGTGTACACGAACGCGCGGATCAGAGCGCCGGGCACGGCAGTATTCGGCGCGCCGGCGGCACCGGGCAGCGTTACCGTGCCGCGGTACACGACGGGCAACGGCAGCGCCCGGGACATCAGGCTCGCCCCGGCGCCCGTCGTGCTGACAGCGACTCCCGGTACGACCAGCCAGCTGAAACCAGACTCCGCCAGCGGGCGCACCGACACGTCGAAGGTTCCGGGATCGGCGATCAACGCGAAGGCTCCGTCGCTCTCCACGCGGGCGGTCGCTGCGCGCGGCACGATCACCGCTTCGCCCAGGGCCTGGTGCAGAACATCGACATTGGTGGACGTCGTTGACGCAACCGCCTGCACCAGTGCCGTCACTACCGGGGTCGCACCCGAGGCATCGAACACCTCACCGCTGATGGGCAGGGCGGTGCTCAGCTCGATGACTTTGCCCGACTGATCGGGCGGTGAGTCTGCGATCGTCCAGTCCGTACTCACCGCGGCTAGCTTCGAATCCGCGCTGCCGGTTGCTTCGGCGTCCAACTGAGCGGTGGGAACAGCGGTAACTCGGTAGCTGCCGGGAAGCACGTCGAGATCGAATTGTCCGTCGGCTCCGACCGTCACCGTGCGCACGAAGGACGCCAGCACGCCGGCGTAGATGCCCGTGATCTTCGTGGCGACGAGGGTGACCGTTGCGGCCACGGGCTTCGGGGTGTGAAGCGCGGTGACCTGGCCGTGAATGGTCACCTTGGCCGGCAGCGCGGTGAAGTCGCTGAGCGTTCCGCTATTCGCGTCGAACAAGCCGAGCGCGCTGCGCGAGAGCAGAATCGTGGGCATCGTGGGCACGGTCACGCCGTCGGGCAGAAAGGCCGGCGGAGACAAGCGCAGCAGCTCCTGCGCCGTCTGATCGCTCGTGTCTCCGACGACGGGCAGGTAGTGAACGGTCGCCAGGTATTGCTTCGGGTCGCCGCTCGGGGGAAGCGCGAGCTGTGCGGGATTCGAGATCACGCGACCCGACACCGGATCGATCATGTCCACTGTCCAGCCGTCGAGGCCGCCGTCGCCAGGCGGCCATTTCACGGTGAGTACGAAGCTCGATGACGCAGGCACACCGAGAGCCAGGAGCTCCGGTGCCCCGGGATAGATCATCTGCTTCCGCCGAAGCTGCGGCGACACGATGCAGTCCTCGTTCGATTGGCGCTCAGGGGGGGGCTGATAGTAGATGTCATACTCACCTGGCGGAACGTTCATCGCGAAGCTGAAGTTCTTCATGTCGGGCAGCGTCGCTTGCGCAACGGCTGACTGCGAGAAGACCCCCAGCTCGGTCTGGCTAGGCGTCAGGGAGATCGTGCCGGGCAGGCTGGTATTGCCCGACGTGGCGAGCATGTTGCCGACATCGCCGAAGGTAGGCTTGCATGTGCGGGGTGGGTCCGGCTTCACATCACCGACGACTTGCGATACCGCGTCGAGCGGCAAATCCCAATCACCGCCAGCGGTCGGCATGTTAGTCACGGTCGTCAGGAACTGCAGATCAGCGGACGCGCTGGTCCCAGACGGCGGCGTGACCTCGAACAGCAGCGTTTGAAACGTGCCTTGATGGCTCTCGCACTGACCGTCGACGCACGACCCACCCGGGCACTCCGAATCACCGGTGCACTGGTTCTGCGCAACGTTGCTCGAAACCTGCGCCACTGTCGCGACGTCACAGGCGCACAGAAGCCACGCCGTGAGCGTGCATGCGGACAGCACGCGCATCATTTGGCAGCGGCACCCTTGGTTGGGCAATTGTCGAGCGTAGAATCAGGGGTTCCCGTGGCGGGCGCATTGAGCCACCAATTGACGATCGCGGCGTCGCCCTGCTTCGCCGACTGGAGCACGCTATCGTGTTTGGGGTCGAAGCTGCTGAGGTGCGCCACGGTCAGAGTCAGCAAATGGCAGCCCGCGGGCGTCAGTACCGGCACCGGCCACGTGTACGTCACGTTGCGCATGATGTCGCTGTAAGTCGAGGCGGAGATGATTTGCGAATTCTGAAAAATGCCCGGCGAGCCCGGGCCCTGGTCGACGAAAAACACGGCGCGTAAGTCTTCACCGGCGTCCTCGGAGCGCACGGGCACGGAAAACCCCACGTTTTGGCCGTTTTGTACGACCAGCACCTGCGAAGTTCCCGGTACCGCTTGGCCCACATCCAAAATGGGACGCGTCTGAAGCGGGTCCACGTACTCTGGAGGACTCGCAACGATACAGCTGGACGCGAGCAACATGCTGAACCCGCTCAGTAGCGACAGGCGTGCCAAGCCCAAAACCGCCGCTGCGGTGCGGATCAATGGCGCCCGCCGTGACAACGGTGTCGCGGGCGCTACGCGCGTTCCTCGTGCTTGCCCGAGCGTCACGGTTGAGACCCTAGAACCGGGTGTTCCCGAGTTTGGGGCCAAACTGCCAGCGGGTCTCGGCGTATTCCGGGCTGAGCGCGAGCGTGAGCAGGCTGCGCAGCGAGGGCGCAGTGCGGCTCAGCTCAGCGAGCGCGTTCGGTGCGCGCAGCTGTTCGCGCGTCACGCCGTCGTCTGCGGCGGCTTCGTTCAACGCGACGCCGAGATCCCCAGCGACGAATAGACCCGCGCGGCGCACGGCGATGCGGGAAGCCGCGAGCGCCGCGTCGTAGTCGAGTTGTTCCGGGCGATC
>DATCFJ010000206.1:0-6049 GCA_036509605.1 Polyangiaceae bacterium
TCCGAGCCGGATCCTGACCAGTGAAACGGTCGACTTACGCGACGAAGTCGAGCTGATTCTGGAAGTGCTCGCCGAGGCCTTCGAGATCTTGGAAGATGATTTGCGGCGCGATCGCTACCGGCGTGCCCTGGACGCGAGCCCGTAGCCCGCGAGGCATGCGGACGTTCAGGCTCCAGGCGGCGCGCTCGTGCGCGGGCAGAATAGCGCGGTCAGCGTGTCCCACAGCTCGCTCGGGCCGACCGGTTTGATCAGAGCGACACGCGCGTGTTCTGTCAGAAACGCGCGTTCGGCTTCGCGTGTGATCTCGGCGGTCACGAACACCGTGCGCGCCGCGAGATCGGGCCGCGCGTGGCGCAGCCATTCGAACAGCTGCTTGCCGTCCAGCCCCGGCAAGCTGAGCTCGCTGACCAGCGCATCCGGCGTCGAGCCCGAGCTCAACAGGTCGATCGCCTCCTGGCCGTCGCGCGCGGTGAGCACGTGACACGACGCCGACAGCATCCGCACGTAGGCCTTCAAGATCCGCTCGTCGTCGTCGACGACGAGCACGGAGTAACGCTCACTAAACGGCGTTCGAACGCTGACCGTACGATTCTTGAGATAGGCCTTCTGCATGGTCTTGTGGTCCGGCAACGGCACCAGCAAAATGAAGGTCGCGCCGGAACCGTGCACGCTCTCGACGATTAGATCGCCCCCCAAATCCCTCATCAAGGAGCGCGAGATGCTGAGCCCCAGCCCCGTGCCGAGACCTGTGCGCTTGGTCGTGAAGAAGGGATCGAAGATGTGGGAAAGCGCCTCCGAGGCGATCCCCGGACCCGTGTCGGAGATCGAAATCGCGACGTATTCCGCGTCCGCGCGCGTCGTGACGCGTACACGGTGGGCTTCTCGCGGGACGTCGTTGATGGCGTGTACGGCATTGATCAAGACGTTGACCAAGACCTGAATCAAACGCCCGAGCGGGACCACGACACGCGGCAAGGTGCGGGAGTAGTCGCGCTCGACCTGCGCTGCCATGCTGATTTCACGGCCCACGAGGCGGAGCGCTTGCTCGACGACGTCATTGGCGTCGAGCGGCTCGGCGTCGTCCGTGTCGGCGTCGGCGCGCGCGAACACGCGCAGATCTCGCACGACGCTAGCGATGGCCGAGGAAGCGAGCAACATTTCACGCAGCAATTCCTGACTGTCGACACGCGGCTTGCTGCTCGAAGCATCCGATAGACAGGCTTCGATGCTCAACTGGAGCGCCATCAACGGATTGTTGATCTCGTGCGCCACGCTGGCGACGAGCGTACCCAACGCCGACAGCTTCTCGAAGTGGACCATCGCCGCGCGGCTGCGCTCTTGTCCGCGACGCAGGGAGGCGCGCAGCTGTGTGCGGTCGAAGAAGCCGTGAATCACGCGATCGTCGGCGGCCGGCCAGACCATGACCTCATCCGCTCCGCAGGACAGCGCTTCCAGGGCCGCCACTTCGTCGATCGCGACGAAGCCGAGCGGCGCGCCGCCCACGCGCTGCCGAACGCGCGGCACGATCTCGGCGGGCGGCCCGTCAACGACCTCAAAGCGCGTCAGGTCGGTTGCGTAGCGATCAGCCAGCGTCGCTGAAACGCGCTGACCAGCGGCCTCGTGCGGGACAAGTAGCCATACGCCGACGCCACGCTCAGACTCGGTCAGGTCAACTTCGGCTGTTTGGCTCACCGCAATTTGTCGCTTCTCCCCCGCCCTACCAGGTGATCGTCGTCGAGCCGTCGAACCGGTCGACTAGCTTCGTGTCCAGCTGGGCCGCGATTCCGCAGGCTTCGAAAGCCCCCACCGCGCCTCCAGCGATCGCCGATTGGATCCAGAGATACTCCTCGCGGTACACCATCTCGATCGCGCGCGGCGCGTGGTGCACGATTTCCCAGTGGCCGTACTGGTAGGTCTGACGACGCGCGGCCAAGCCTTGTTCAGTCAGCCGCACCGGATCATTGGATAGAATGCGCAGCAAGGTCCGCCCGAGCAGGCTGCTGGCGAACGTGGTCGCGTTCGTGCGCCAGATGTCGTGCATGCCGTCGTGCACTCGCACCGGCGAGCGCAGGGACGCCCCGGCCAGCGCGAGGCGAATCATGTAGTCACGCAGCGGATACATGCGAACCGGCGACCAGCGTTCACCGCCGAAATACTGCCGATATAGCGCGCCTCGCCCCGCGCGTTGCGTGACCGTTTCGAGCGACCTCAGATACAGCCCACGCACGCGCGCCGAGGGTGGCACGACCTGCAAGCGCTCGACGATATCGCAATGCGGAGCGACGACTTCAATCGCGCGCTCTAGCGGGCGAGGCCGGCTTGGGGAGTCCGTGGCGACCATCTTGTACTGGGAGTAGGTGTCTGCTGCGTCGCAAAAGCGCCCCCAAAAAAAGTAGCCGCGCACAATAGTTAGCACGAGGCCCGAGCAGAAGTGAACCTTCTCGGGCTCGTCGTCACTCTATAACCCTTGGGTTATGCTAACCGGCTTCAGATTCGGAAACCGTGCCGGCGTTCCCGAACCCCACACGGGCCGCTAGGCCGGGGCTTGCGCGAGACGAAACGCGAGCTCGAGTTACTCCGCCGCGCTGCTGGTCGTGCCGTCCAGCACGTCGCACTCGAGCGCGTCGCCTTCGACCGAGAGCAAGAGCACGCTCTTCGGGTTCAGCTCGCCGCGCAAGATCTTCTCGGCCAGCGGGGCTTCTACGAGCCGGGCGATGGTGCGCTTCATGGGCCGGGCACCGAGCGTGGGGTCAAAGCCGCCGTGATCGAGCAGGAACTCGACGACATCCGGGCCGAAGTCCATGCGTATGCCGCGTTGCGCGGCTAGCGCGCGGCTCACGCTCTCGAGCAAGCGGCGTGCGATCTCGCGTACCTCGTCGCGACCGAGCGGCGCGAACACGAGCACCTCGTCGATGCGGTTGTATAGCTCGGGCGCGAGTGAGCTGCGCGCAGCAGCCACGACTCGTTGCTCGAGATCAGCGCGATCTTGTGCGTCGTTGCCAAAGCCAACGCGACGACGCGGGCTGCTCCCGCTCTCCTCGGCGCCCAGATTCGAGGTCATCAGAATCACGGTGTTCGTAAAATCCACCGTGCGACCGCGACCGTCCGTGAGCCGACCTTCGTCGAATACGGCTAGGAACGAGGTGAGCACGTCGGGGTGCGCCTTCTCGAGCTCGTCCAGCAAAATCACCTGGTACGGGCGGCGACGCACGGCTTCGGTGAGCTGCCCACCGGCTTCGTGACCCACGTAGCCGGGCGGCGCGCCGATCAAACGCGCGATTGAGTGTGGCTCCGAGAATTCCGAGAGGTCAACGCGCGTCATGGCGCTGTCGCAATGAAAGAGCACCTCGGCGATGGCTTTGGCGGTCTCGGTCTTGCCCACGCCGGTCGGGCCGAGCAATAGGAACGTGCCTATCGGCCGGCGCGAGCCGAGGCCCGCCGCGTTGCGGCGCAAGATACGCGCGATGCGTCGAATCTGATCGCCGTGCCCAACCACGCGCTCGGCCAAGATCTCTTCCAAGCGCAGCATGCGATCACCGTCTGCCTCGAGCAGGCGATCGACGGGCATGTCGGCCAGCTCCGCCACGACCTCAGCCACGCTTTCGGCCGTGACCTCAGGCTTGCCGCGCCGGCGCGTGCGAGCCCCAGCCAAATCCAGAATCGACACGGCCTTGTCGGGCAGCGCGCGCCCCGGCAAATAGCGCACCGACCAACCCACGCCGAGGGCCAAGGCTTCGGTTTGGTAGCGCACCTGGTGGTGTGCCTCGAGCCGCGGTCGAAGGGCGTCGACGATCAGGTAAGCGTCCTCGCGGCTCGGCTGTTCGACCTCGACCAGCGAGAAGCGGCGCGCCAGGCCGGCATCCGCGGCCAACGCCTTTTGAAAATCTTCGGGAGTGGTGGCACCGATGCACGGCAATTCGCCGCGCGAGAACGCGATCTTGAGCTCGGAGGCGATTTCCTCGGCGGCTTCGCCGACGAACAGCTGGTGGATCTCGTCGAAGAACAGCACGACGCGCCCCTTGGCGGCCAGCACTTCTTTGCGCAGCGCACCGATGCGCGAGGCGAGCGCGCCGCGCACTCCCGTGCCAGCCACGAGCTCGCTGATCGGGATCTGTACGATCACGCGATCGTCGAGCGACAGCACGTCCTCGGCCCTGGCGATGCGTTGCGCCAGGCCGCGCACGATGCTCGTCTTGCCGACGCCAGCGATGCCCACGAGGCATGGGTTGTTGCCCTCGCGCTTGGCGAGGACATCGAGCGCTTGTTCGATCACCGCGTCGCGCCCCACGACCGGGTCGAGCTCGCCGCGCGCGGCTGCCAACGTCAGGTTGCGGCCGAGGCTGGTGAGCGTCGGGTACTTCTGCGGATCGAGCTCGAAGCGCTCCAACGGATCCGGCTCTTTTTGAACGACTTTCTCGACCGGCGGCGCGGGGACGGCGCGCGTCAAAGTCACGCGCTGAGCGCCGGTGGGCAGCGCCATCACCGGCACGACCACGCCGGCACCACGGGGTTCCGCAGAACTGCGCCCTTCAGTAGCGGGACGCGGCTCCGTTGGTGCCTCGGTCGGTGCGAGCTTGCGCGGCGGCGGATACAGCGGAACCTTTACGGCCGTCGAGACGCGACGCGGCGCGGGAGCAGGCAGCTCGCGTTGGACCTCTGCGGGGGCCGCACGGCGACGGCCCACCAAACCCAAGCCGACTTGCACAGCCTGGGTGCGCAAGCGCGAGATATCGATGCCGAGCCCTTCGAGCGAGCGCCGCGCCGAGCTGCGCGGCTCACCCATCAAGGCGACCAACAAGTGCACGGCGGCCGCATCATTTTCGCCCATGCGCCCAGCGATGTCGCGCGCGCGTTGCAGGCAGGCCTTGACCGGATCTTCGAGCTCTTCGTCGATTCCGCGTGCGGCGCGCAGCAGCTCTTCAACACCGAGCTTGCGCTCTCGGAGCAGATCGCTAGCCGGGTTCGGGCGAGCAGCGATCGCCGCCAGCAGGTGCGCGCTGGTCGTGCGCTCTTTGTGTTGCTGTGCGAGCTCGTCTGCAATCCGTTTGACGAGGACGAGCTCAGACTCGAAGCGGGCACCGGTCATCACCTGTGCGATCTGCCCGGAATCGAGAAAACGGCCAACTTTTCCAGCATTTGGCCGGCGGTCCAAGAGCCCGAACGTAGCGCCGTTTTGGGGACAGATCTGAGTCAGCGGGCGAAGACTTGGCGACCCTTGGCGTAGTCCCAAACCCAAATTTTATCGCCCCCACCCACCGCAACCAGCGGATCGTACTCGGAAATCGCGAGGTTCTTGTCCAGGACCACCGCCTGCAACCAGTCATCCTCGGCCGAAGCGCTCTTCTCGACCAAGTCCGTTTGGAAGCGTGGCTGGCCGTCGAAGTCGGTGACCAGCAGCGCCCAGTGCCGAGGCGCGCCCGGTGCTGGCGGGCTGACCAGAATGAATGCCAGCGCGTCGGCGTTGGCAGAGGCGGCAAACGGAGGCGCGGGAAGTTGGAAGCGCCCGAGCACGGGCGTGCCGTTTTCGAGCCGCAAATGAGTCACTTCACCGCTACGGCTGACCGAGAATACCTCGTCCAGACGCTTGGCAGGCAGCAGACGAAGCGGTTCGGCAACTCCCGCGGGTAGCTTGAGCTCGGATTTTCGACCGCGCGGCGCTCTACGCGCGATGCCGCCGCTGCTGCGGCACACGAAAGCACCGTCGCGCAGCAAGGCCAGCGCCGATACGCAGCCCTCGAGCGAAAACTGCGCATCGATGGGCAACAGCGCGCCGCCCTCGGCCTCGAACGGATAGCGATACAGCGACGCTTGCTCGGAATCATAAACGTAGAAATGATCCGGATGCTCGAGATCCGGGAACAGACTCGAGCCCGGGAAAAAAGTGGCGTGCGGGAAGCTCTTGGGCGCCGCGCCCGCGGCTTCGAAGCGCAGCCCGCTTTCGAGCCCCAATGCAAACAGCGCTCCGTCCGTGCCTCGCGCCATAGCGCGAACGGCTGCGAGTGGCGCGTCCGCAATGACGCGGCCGTCAGTCACGTCGCGTAAGAGGACC
>DATCFJ010000207.1:0-7429 GCA_036509605.1 Polyangiaceae bacterium
CGCCGGCAGCTGCGCAGCGGCCGCAACGAGCCAGAAATACCGCGCAAGCCTGAGCATCCCTCCTAGCGTAGCGCCTCGGCGGTCGCCCGCGTAGTCAAAGGCCCCTATCCCGGTAGGGCGCCCGAGGAGGCAGGGTCGAGACCGAAGAGGGTGTCGAGACAGATCGTCGCCTAGCGCGGAGGCCTAGCGGGGCTAGGCCGAGCACAACCGGCGGCGAGATCGCCGACAAACGCGAGAGATCAACCGCCAACGATCAGGCCTACTGGGATAGGCTCCGGGGCAAATGACGGAAACGCGGCGCCCCACTTCGCCCTCGGCCGAAGAGATCCTCGGCCTCTACTTCCCAGTGCTCGACCACGGCTTCGTGTCGCTCGTCGACTACATGGGCACCGATGAGTGCATCGAGCGCGCGGCGCGCGTCAGCTACGGCTACGGCACACGCCAGACCAGCCAGACGCGCGGCCTGCTTCGGTACCTGCGCCGACATATGCACACCACGCCCAGCGAAATGGTTGAGTTCAAGTTCCATTGCTCGATGCCAATGTTCATCGCCCGCCAGTGGATCCGCCACCGCTCCGCCAATGTGAACGAGTACAGCGGCCGTTATTCGCTAATGCCGATGCTTTTTTACACGCCCAGCGAAGAGCAGCTGCAAACGCAGAGCAAGATGAACAACCAAGGCCGCAGCGGCAACGTTGTCGCGCCCGAGAAGTACAGCGAAGCGATCAGCCGCTGGAACGAAATCCGCCAGAAGAGCCAAGCCACCTACGAGTGGATGACGAACGAGGACATGGCGCGGGAGCTTGCACGCATCGATCTACCGCTGTCGACTTACACGCAGTGGTATTGGAAGATCGATCTGCACAATCTGCTGCACTTTTTGAAGCTGCGCGTTGACCATCACGCGCAGTGGGAAATCCAAGAATTCGGCCGCGTCATGGCGGGCATGCTGAAGCGCGTAGCGCCGCTCAGCTACGAAGCGTGGATCGACTACGACGTGTGCGGAAACCGCGTTAGTCGCATGGAGCTCGACGCGCTCCGCCGTTTGGTCCAGGTCGAAGGTGACGTGCTGCGAGCGCGAGACGGCGCAAGCCTCGAGCCGACCGCGCTGGCCGAGGTTGGCCTCGCCAAGCGCGAGGCCGCCGAGCTGCTACAGAAGCTCGAACCACGCAGCGTGCCCGATTTCGAGCTCGATATCTCGCGCGCGAGCTCGGCCGACGTGTTCGCTGAGCGCTTCGCCCAAGCGGTACCCAAGGTCGACAAAATGCCGCTCGCTTGAGCGAATCGCGTTCTGCGCGCCCGGCCGCTGGCGCCGGCTGTGTTCGAGTCCTATAGAGAGAAATAGTCATGGCCTCGCTTGCCAAGAGCCTCGCTCCAGACCTCGCCACGCTCGATCTCGACGAGGAAATCCGCCGCCTGAAGCGCGAGCGCAATGCCGTGATCTTGGCTCACTACTACCAAGACAGCGAGATCCAGGATCTCTCCGACGTGATCGGGGATTCGCTGCAGTTGGCGCAGGCCGCACAGAAAACCACCGCCGACGTGATCTTGTTCGCTGGCGTCCACTTTATGGCAGAGACAGCCAAGATCCTCAACCCGCAGCGCATCGTGCTGGTTCCCGACATGAAAGCGGGTTGCTCGCTGGCTGACGGGGCGCCGATCGATCGCTTCAAGGCCTGGAAAGCGCGGCACCCGGGCGCGGTCGTGGTCAGCTACATCAATTGCACGGCGGCGGTGAAGGCCGAGAGCGACTACATCGTCACCTCGAGCAACGCGGTGAAGATCGTGAACGCGATCCCGAAGGATCAAAAGATCTTGTTCGCCCCGGACAAGAATCTAGGCCGCTATGTGGCCAAGCAGACAGGGCGAGACATGGTCCTGTGGCAGGGCAGCTGTATCGTTCACGAAACGTTCAGCCTGCGAAAGCTGGAAGACATTCGCCTGGCTCACCCGGAAGCCAAAGTGATCGCTCACCCGGAGTGCGAAGAGCCGTTGCTCGACCGTGCTGATTTCATCGGCTCAACGGCAGCGCTTTTGCGCTTCGTGGAGAACGACAACGCGCGCGAGTTCATCGTCGTGACCGAATCCGGCATTTTGCACCAGATGCAAAAGCGGGCGCCGGACAAGCTCTTGATCCCAGCGCCGCCGCAGGCGAACTGCGCCTGCAACGAGTGCCCCTTCATGCGCCTGAATACGCCTGAAAAAGTGTACCTGGCACTGCGCGATTTAGAGCCGCGCCTAGAAATGGACGAAGAGCTGCGCGCTCGCGCCCAGGTGCCGATCGACCGCATGCTCGCGCTCAGCTAACGCGCACTTGCGAGCTATTTTTTGACGACGCCCTGGCCGGGCAAGCGCCCATAGGCCTTGTCGGCGAGCTTCACCAGATCCCCGCACTCGCTCAAGTCTTCGTTATTGAGCTCGAACGGGTCCTTGGCGACGTCGTGGCACTTCCAGCCCACATCCCAAGCGCGAGACTCGACCTTCAGGTTGCGCTGCATGATACCCCAATTCTCGAACGCGCAGCTCCAGACACCCGCGCAATTGGTCATCAACAGCGGCTGGTCACTGAGGCCGGGCCTGAGCAAGCTGTGACCGAACATGCGCGCTGTGTAGCGCGCGATGCTCGGATCACCACCGACCCCGATTAGATCCAAAATCGTGGGTGCGATGTCGACGTGATAAAGATAGTCGGATTGCTTGCGGGTGACCTCAGCAAGCTCGCTGTCGGTGAGCGTGCCAGGCGGCGCGTCGATCCACGCCGGAACGTGGATTTCTTCGTCGAAAATGCTGAAGGTGTGGCCCATTTGGCCGTGCTCGCGGAAGGCCTCAGCGTGGTCGCTGGTGTAGACGATCACGGTGTGCTTGCCCGCCTCTGTCGAGCGCACGTAACTGAGCATCTTCGCCAGGTGCTGGTCTTGCTGGTAGACCGAGTTCTGGTAGTAGTTCTTGAAGTACGGGTTGTCCTCGGCGGCTTTGCTCGTGGTCGAGGGCTGGAACGGCTGCGGTCCATTCGAGTCGACGTAGTACGGGTAGTGCACGTTCGAGAGCTGAACGACCGCCAAGAACGGTTCGCGCAGCGACCCGACCTCGCGGATCACGCGGTCGGCCAGTAGTCCCTCGGGCGCGCCCATGTCCAGATCGGACGTCGGGTCCAGATCCGTGGCGCTGAAGAACTTGCTGACGCCAAGGTTTTTGACCCACAGCCGCGCGTTGCCGAACAGCATGTTCTGACTGGTCCAGAACGCCGTGTCGAAGCCAGCGGCGTGCGCGTAATCGAAGATCAAGGGCCAGGTGTGCAGGTTGTCGCGCGATTCGGTCGGGCCAAGCCCGGACCAGAGCACTGCCAAGGACACCGCCGTAGTCGAGTCCATCGAGCGCATCTGCGGGAAGGCAATGCGCCCCGGAAATAGCCGATTTGTGGCCTCCGTGCGCCGGCACTCCGGGTCGTACGCGATGCAAGTCGCATCTGCGCGCACGCTCTCCAAGATCACGAACAGCACGTTGCGCTTGGGCGTTTCCACGGGATGCAGCGTGGGCACGGGCATTGACTGCCGCGTGCGCGGACGCATCTGATTCGATTGCTCGGTGAAGCCAAACTGCGTGGCGAGCAGACCGCCCACCGCGTTCAGGTACAGCACGTCCGGCGGTGCCGCCTGGAGGTGCCGGTGTTGCGCCGGGATCGCGAAGGTCGCGATCAGCAAGACGGGCGCGAGGTAGCCCGTTAGACGCGCGCGCCACTTGCGCGGCCGTAGCCAACGTCGGGCGATCCAAATCAGCGCAACGGCGACGCACAGAGGAGGCAGCTTGGCCCGCAAGTAGTTGCCGAAATCGGCCAGCAACTGATTGATTACGCTATCTTTGAAATTCGCCGCGAAGAGCGACACGTCGAGATTCAGGTAAGCGTTGTACTGGCTATAAAAATAGCTCTGTCCGCCGACGGTGAAGGTGAAGGCAATCACAAACAATACACAGGCGACCCAGCGCACCGCCCCGCCCCGACGACCCGCCGCATGCAAGAGCACGCTCCACAGCACGAAGCTCTCGAGGAGCGAGGCCAGGTAGTATTCACGGTGCTCGGTGTCGAGACCGATGAGGCGCCCGCTGCGGCGCGACAAATCCATCCCTAGAACGATCGCCGAGGGAACCAACAGCAGCAGTGGCGCAAGCAGCCGACGCAGCCGCGCCCGACGCCGCAACTGCGCCGAACGCGTGGGTGCAAGCAGCTGGGCAGGCAGCGCCGCAGCATCGACTTCTGTTTTGGAGGTGCCTTGCACGCGACGCGCGCAGTGTAGTCTAACATTGTACAAGCACGCCCATTTTTGCCCGCGGTCTACCCGGAAAACTGCGCGGATTCTTGGCCTCGCGCGCAGACTCGGCCCTCCGGCTCAAGTCCCGCCGAAAACGTCCGTTCTGTCTCGGCATGGGACCGCGACGCCTTTCGACACTGACCTCTGCCCTACTTCTCGCCGCTACGGCGTGCAGTCAGCCGCCCGCGACAGTGGCGCCGGAAACCACAGCGGTGCACCAGAAGAAGGCGAAGGAAGGCAAGAACAGCCACGCGGACAAGGCCAGCGCCGAAGCCAAGAGCGACGAAGCCAAAGCCGACGACTCCCCCCAGAAGTACACCGTGCCCTTCGCCTGGGAGAGCTCGAAGGCTGAGCCGCTGGCGCTCACACGCGCGTTCCTCAAAGAGGCGTTCGAAGACAACAAGACATACATGGAGCACGGGCCGAAGTTCTTCTCGGCCTTTGCCGATGCCGAGCTGCCGCGTGCGACGGTCGTTACATGCTCCGACTCCCGCGTTCAGCCGCAGGGTTGGGATGAGACCAGCGAAAACGACGATTACACGGTGCGCAACTTCGGCAATCAGTTAGCCGGCGACGAGGGCTCGATCGAATACGGCATCGAGCACCTGAATACGCCGCTGTTGATGATCATTGGGCACACTGGCTGCGAGGCCGTGAAGGCTGCGTCGGGCGACACCTCGAAGCTCAGCAAACCTTTGCAAGCGCAAATCAAGAGCTTGCAGATCCCGCGACCCACGCAGGGCAAGAACGAGAACCAAGCTTGGGCCGAAGGCGTCGTGGCCAACGTCCACAACCAGGTCGCGGCCTCGCTCAAGCGCTACGGTAAGCGCGTGCAGAGCGGGTCATTGACCGTCGTCGGCGCGGTGTTCGACTTCCGTGATGACCTGGGCCAAGGCGCCGGCAAATTGATCATCGTCGACGTGAACGGCAACGGCGAGGCGGCGCGCATGGAAGCCTTCATGGCCGCCGTCAACGACGGCCCGGACGCCAAAGGCTTCAAAAAAGTCTCGAAGAAGGATCTGCAGTCACCCGAAGATGTCGTGCATTCATTGGCTCAGGTACAAGGTATCGTGACCCGCGAAGTATCCTCAGCGTCGAACGATTCGTCCGCAGCGGGCCACGCTCACTGAACCGAGCCGGCCGAGCCTGCCCCTAGCGCTGACTTGCGCACCCGCTTTAGCCCGCAGGATTGCCGAGCAGCAAGGAAGTCAGCACGTAGTTCGCGATCAAGATCGAAACCGAGCTGTGCACGACCGCTTGCGTCGTAGCCTGCCCTACGCCGCGCGCGCCGCCCGCGGCGTAGTAACCGCGCGTGCAAGAGATGGCCGAGATCAGGAAGCCGAACACGGCCGCCTTGATCAGGCCCATCGAAAAGTCGCTCGGTACGACGCCCGATTCGATCTTGGAGATGAACGTGCCCGGATCGACTCCAAGCCAGTGCACCGCGACCAGCCACGCGCCACTCATGCCGACGCACGTGTACAGGATGCACAGCAACGGTGTCATTAACACTGCCGCCAGTAACCTCGGGGACAGCAGGTACTGGACGGGGCTCACCGCCATCGTCACGAGCGCGTCGATTTGTTCGGTCACGCGCATGTTGCCGAGCTCGGCGGCCATCGCACTGCCGGCACGTGCAGCCACCATCAACGCGGAGAACACCGGCGCGATCTCTTCGACCAATGATTTGGCCGTAATCAACCCGACCATGCCTTCGGCGCCGAAGTCACGCAGGCTGTTCGTGGTCTGCAGCGCGAGCACCATGCCGCTGAAGATCCCGGTCAGCGCCACGATGAACACTGACTGCACGCCGATGAATTCCATCGCCAGGAACAGCTGCCCAATGCGATACGGCGGGCGGACTAGCCAAAGCAGAGTTTGGCCGGTGAGGGACAGCACTGAGCCGACCATCTCGAATACGGACACGAAGGGCTCGGTCAAGGTAGCCCAGGCGTTGGGCGCCTTGTCTTCGGATAGCTCAGCGTCGGCCACGCTCAACCCTTAGCACCGAGCTCGGCAACAATCGCGCTCGAACGACGACCAGTCGCCGAAAGTGCTGCGCGACGCGGGTCGAGCGAAAGCCTCAGCACGAGCGCATCGCCCCCGAGCAGCTCGACATACGGCTCGCCCCACTCAACAAGCAGAATGCGACCGTCGTCGCGTTGCGAGTCGAGCCCGAGCTGACGCACCTGCTCCGGCCCCTGCAAGCGATATAGATCCGCGTGCGACAGCGGCGGCGTGGTCTCGTGCTCGTGCACCAAGGTGAACGTGGGGCTCGGCACGCGCTGCGACAGAGGCAAGCCGAGCGCGCGACAGAGCGCCCGCGCGAAAAAAGTCTTACCCGAGCCGAGCGGACCACTGAGGATCAACAGATCGCTCGGCTTGAGCGTGGGCGCGACGAGCTGCGCGAGCTTTTGCGTAGCGCGGCGCGTGGGCAGTTCGAATTGCAGTTCCGAAGCGGTCACGGATTCTTTGGGGGCAATGAGTTGGGGGACACTATCGTAAGCGACCGGGTAAGCACGTGCGTCTCCGAAAATCCGCGCGAATCACTGGTCCAAAGCGGCGCTTGAGCGGCCCCGAGCGCCCGCTCGGCGCGCGCATGAAGCTCGCGCACGGCGCGGCCGTCGTCGACGCGGCCGTCAGAAAAGCCCTCCAGCGCGACTTGTGCAAGCAACGCAGCGTCGTGTCCCAACGCCTCGTACCAGTCGACCGGCGGCAACGCGGAGCCTAGAGCAGCGTCGAGACGAACCGTGTGTGGAAAGCTACCCGCACCGAGCGCAAAGCACCGCCGCGGAGCTTCGTTCGAGTACACAAATTCGCTGGCTTCCAGACCCAGCGCGAGCAGCGGCGAGAACCCGACACCGCGCAGCTCACGCGCGACGTCGCTGGCGCATGCCGCGGAACCGAGCACGAGCAGCGCCGAAACGCGATCGCGCCGCCACTCATCCACCGAGAAACGGGGCTGGCCCGCATTGACCAACGCCGCATCGCAGGCTTCGCCAGTGCGGCCGACGCGCGCAATGCGCAACAGATTGCGCCGCGACAGCTCAGCGTCGATCGCCGCCTGCTCACTGACCGCGCTCTCCCCGAGCACGAACGCATGGCGAAAGGGGCTCGTGCCC
>DATCFJ010000208.1:0-5551 GCA_036509605.1 Polyangiaceae bacterium
CGCGCGTTTCGGCGAGGGAGCGCTCGAGCAAAGAGTGCCGTTGATCCACGGTCAGGCGGTAGTCCTCCGCGTAGCGCACGGTGTACGCCCAACGAAAATCCCATGACTCGTAGGTGGCGGTGACGGTGAGCACGTTGTCCATCGCGTTCACGGTGGTCAGCTGCTCGCTGCGCGTCCAGGTCTTGAGCACGGTTTCGTAGTCCGACGCGACGTACTCACGCGGGCCTTCGGAGAGCCCGACAGTCGGCGTTCGACACGCGGAGAGCAGGCTGGAGCCCAGCACCGCTAGGGCGGAGAGCGTTGCCCGGGCGAATTTCGTAGCGCGCACTGCGCGGAGGCTAGCATGGTACGCTCGCATTCGCGTGCGCGCTTGGGCCCTTTTTTGCTTCGCATTGCTCTGGTTCCAGCCGGGCATCGCGCTCGGCGATTGGGCGACTGTGCACGCGCACGCTGAGCTCGGTTGGGGCGGTGATCTGCAAGGGGGTGAGCCTTATGTCTACGAAAGCCCCACGCAGCCGGGTGTGATCGTCGGTTTCGAAGTCGACATTGCCGAGGCGCTTTCGCGCGAGCTCGGGGTGCGCGCCAAGTTTCACCAGAACGACTGGTCGAATCTGATCCCGTCGCTCGAGCGCGGGGACTTCGACATCATTCTCAACGGCTTGGAGGACACGAAAGCGCGCCGCACTAGGCTGCACTTGAGCCGGCCTTA
Source organism: Polyangiaceae bacterium (assembly GCA_036509605.1). Classification (GTDB taxonomy): domain Bacteria; phylum Myxococcota_A; class Polyangia; order Polyangiales; family Polyangiaceae; genus PMG-095. The sequence continues at coordinate 710 of DATCFJ010000208.1, forward strand.
CTTCGTGTATGGCGAGACGTTGGCCGTGCGCCCGGGCTCCGCGCTCCACACGTTGGACGATCTCAGCGGCCACCGCATCGGCACGCTCAACCAGACTGTGGCACAAGAGCTGCTGCTCGCGCACCACGCAGACGCCGTGCTGTACGAGGGACAACAAGAGCCGTACCTCGACTTGTTGCATGGCCGCACCGACGGCGTGCTCCTCGATCATGTGATCGCTGATCGCTACGGCTGCGCCCTGCCCGAATTGCACTGCCTAGCGCAAGACTTGGCGCGCGGCACCTACGTGATCGGCATTCGGCCGAGCGACGGCGAGCTGTGGACGAAGGTGGACGGCGCTTTGGCGCGCTTGATCGACAGCGGCGAGCTGCGCGCGATCCTCGAGCGTTGGAAGCTGTGGGAGCCGCGTCAGGACGAGCTCAGCGCGCGCGGCAAGGCGGTGCCTGTTCCACCGGCCGTGCCGGTCGCTGTGGTCAAGCAGCGACTGACAGCTTCCCAGATTGGTCTGTTTATTCAGGGCGCGCTGCTCACGATCTTGATCTCAGTGTGCGCGTTCGGCTTGGCGTTGCCTCTTGGAATGACGTTGGCGGTCGTGCGCTCGCACGCTGGGCCCGTGGCTCGTTTTTTTGCGACGGCATATGTGGAGCTGTTCCGCGGTACGCCAGTGCTGCTCCAGTTGTACGTGCTGTACTACGGGCTCTCGTCGTTCATCCGGCTTGGGCCAATCGTGGCTGCGATTTTGGGTTTGGGCATGAACTACGCCGCTTACGAGGCAGAGGTCCATCGCGGCGCGCTGGCGGCGTTGCCTCGCGGTCAGGCCGAAGCCGCGGGCTCGCTCGGCTTGTCGCGCTTGCAGGTGCTGTGGCACGTGCTCTTGCCGCAATCCGTGCGTATCGCGTTGCCCGCGCTGACCAACGACTTCGTGGCTTTGCTCAAGGATTCTTCGCTCGTCAGTGTGATCACCGTGGTCGAGCTGACCAAACGGATGACTATCGTGGCTGTGGAAACGCGTGATTGGGTCGTGCCAGGCTTGCTGTGCGCGAGCCTGTATTTCGCGATGAGCTTTCCTTTGTCGCGGCTCTCGCTGTGGCTCGAGCGAAGGTATCAGAGCTCATGATCCGGATCGCCGGGCTCCGCAAAGCGTTTGCCGGCACGCCCGTATTGGATGGCGTCGACGCCAGCGTGGAGGAAGGGAAGATAGTCGCGCTGCTCGGCGCCTCGGGTTCGGGCAAGAGCACGCTGCTTCGTTGTCTGAACGGTCTCGAGACGTTCGACAGTGGCACACTGGAGGTCGCGGGCTTCAAACTCGCGCCTGGCGTTCACGATGCTCGCTTGCTGCAGGCGGTGCGAGGCAAAGTTGGCATGGTGTTCCAAGAGTTTCACCTGTTCTCGCACCTGAGCGTGCTGGACAACGTGACGCTGGCGCCGCGCATCGTACGCGGTACGCCGCGTGGCGAGGCGGAGGCACGTGCTCGCGAGCTGCTCGCGCAGGTCGGCTTGGCCGAGCGCGCGGACGCTATGCCGCGGCAGCTCTCGGGCGGGCAGAAGCAACGCGTGGCGATCGCGCGCGCGCTGGCACAGGGTGTCCGCGTGCTGCTCTTGGACGAGCCAACCAGCGCGCTCGATCCGGAGCTGCGCGAGGAAGTCCGCGAGGTGCTACGCCGTGTCGCGCGCGGCGCGCACGACAACGCGGGCTCGGGTCTCACGATCCTGCTCGTCACGCACGAGCACGCGCTGGCGCGCGAGCTTGCAGACGAGATCTGGACGCTGGAAGCCGGCAAAATCGCGCGCAAAACGCAACGCGATCGTTGAGCCGGTTGCGCAGCGCGGGCGTCGTCGTTGTAGCGGCTCAGCAGCCTTCACCCAGCTCTTGCAGTTGCTTGAGCCTGGGCTCGGTCAGCCAAGCGCGCCAGGCATCCGCCGGGCTCTTGGGCTTCACCTTCACGGCCAGTGCAACGAACGCTTCACGGTAGGCGAGCCAACGCTGCTGTGTTTCTCGGATCCCCGCGCGAGTGATTAGGCCTGGCACTAGCAGCTCGCTTTTGGCCATGTTTTTGCAGGTCGCGATGCGTGCTGCCCACTCGCTGAGTTGCTTTTCGAGCGCCTTCGCGTCGACCGTCGCGGGCACGAAGCCGGGGTCACGCGCTCGTTCGAGCGCGTCGACGAAGTCTGCTTCGAGGTGATCCTGTTCTGCGACCATGAAGCTGTCGCGCAGGCTGCCCGACGTATCGACCTCTTTTGCGCTGCTAGCTTCGACATAAGAATGGGCGGCGCGGAGCAGCGCCTGCACTTCGCGCGCGGGCATTCCGACGATAGCGGCGGCGCGGCGCAGCTTGCGCTGTGCTTCATCTGCACGCTCGCTACGGGCCGCGCAGGCGCCGGTCATGTCGCCACTCGTGGCGTCGTCACACACGTCGAGCACGCCTTCGAGCTTGCCGCGCTGCCGCGCTTCCCACAGGCGCGTCACACGCCCACTGAGCTCCAAGCCCGCGCCACCCAACTCGCACGCGAAGTGCAACGCCAAGTCGAGGTTCACCGGAACGCCCGAGCCGTTTGCATAGATCATCATCAGTACGTCCGCGCGCGCCAGCTTGCCCGGCGCGCCAACCCGCGGGTCGCCGAAGCTACATTTCCGCGCGCGCGCGAAGTCTACTGCCGTGTCGAGGCCGAAGTAGGCGGCATCCGCGTCACAAACGGCCAGCCCCGCGAGCTCACTTTGGGCCGGCAAATCCGCCGCTGGCGGCGCTGTGTTGGCGAAGCCGGCACACACGACGCTGACCTCCGGCATCGTCTCGGCGGGAGACGGCTGCACGACGGCGCTGTGCGCAATGACCGGCGCGCTTTGACTAGCCGGCGCGCTCTGGGCAACAGGCTCGGTTTCTTGACATGCCGCGAGCAGCCACACGGAGCTTGCGAGCGCGCCGCAAATGCCACCGCCAACCAAAGATCGCAACCTTTGCAAACGCCGACCCCGACCGCAGAGTAGCGATGCTGGAGCGCTTGGTCCAGCGTGAAAGCGTCGTTGAAGATCGGTCAGTTGCCGCGGAACGTGACGACGGTGATTAACGCGATCAGCAGCATCAAGCCAAAGGCGTGGATGTTCGCTTCGACGCGTGCGTTCGGCTTGCGGCGGGTCACGGCTTCGTAGGCCAAAAATGCGAGGCGCCCGCCGTCCAGCGCTGGGAAGGGCAGCAGATTGAAGCCACCCAGATACGCGCTGAGCGACGCCAAGAAGCCCAAGAACACGGCCGGGCTGCGCTCGGCGGCTTTGGACGTCTCCTTCACGATGCCCACGGGACCCTTGAAATCAGGCTTCTCTTTGCCGGTGATGATGCGCGCGAGCCCGCTGACCAGCTCTTGCACGACCTCAAACGGCATGCGCACGGAGTCCGACAGCGCCTCGCGCATGCCGACCGGGACTACTTTCTCGATCGGCGTCACGCCGATCTTCCCGCCGCCGTCTTTGAGCTGCGGGGTCATCTTTAGGGTCAGATGCTCTTGGCCGCGGAGCACGACCACGTCGATCGGCTTATTGGCGCGCGCGGAGATCAGGCCGCGCATTTGATCCCAGTCAGTGACGGCCACGCCGTCGATGTTGAGGATGGTGTCGCCGCGCTTCATTTGCGCGCTCTTGGCCACGCCTTCCATCGGCACCACGGTGGTCGTGAGCAGGTGCTTGCCGCCGATGATCAAGGCGGCGAAAAACAACACCGAGGCGAACAAGTAATTCGCGAGCGGCCCAGCGAAGATGGCTGAGATGCGGCCGACCAGCGAGGCGTTGGCGTAGCTCGACTTGTCGTCTGGATCGACGTCCTCGAACGGGTTCATGCCGGCGATCTGCACGTACGCCAGGAACGGAATCAGCGCGATTTGGTAGACGGTTTCGCTGCCGCGGGCTTGGTAGCGCCAGAGCGCAGGGCCGAAGCCAATGCTGAAGCGCACGACTCGCATGCCGAAGGCGCGCGCCGCGAGCAGATGCCCCGCCTCGTGCACGATCATCAATACGGCGAGGCCAAGGATGGCAACGAGCACGACTGCGTTCATGAGCCTTCCCTCTATATAGCGTCACTTTCCAGCGGCCGCCATTGGGCGTTCTGGCGAAAGTCGCCGAATTGCCCTACATGAACGAAACGCCGACCGAAAAGGTCGGATAGCCGAGGCGCATGGTGAGCGTCATCTGGTCGGCAAAGTGCCAGCGCCCACCCAAGTAAAACTGGGGGTCGAGGTTCAGTTGGTGAGTGCCGGGCTCGGATTGGTAGCGGAGCGCCACGCCCGGCTCGCCGAACACTGACCATTGCCTGCTCAAAAAGAAGTTCCACTGCATCACAGCTGGAAACCAAAGGTCGTTTACGCTCTCGGAGTCGTCGAAGTTGCACACTCCACTGGTTAACGTGTCGCGTGTGCAGTGTTGCCGTCCGTGGCTGTAGTGAACCCAGTCAGCGCCAAAGCCGATGCCGATCGAGTTGTTGATGGTGGGCACGAAGCCGTTGGGCACAATCACGACCGTACCCCTGAAGCCAGCCCCAAAGCCGCTGCCGCTGGCGACTCCCGGCGGGTCGATCACACCCAGTAGTAAGTGCGGTTCGGCCTCGAAAGCGTAGCGGGAATGGTCTCCCGCGTGGCGGATGACCAGCGTGTCGGCGTGTGCGCGTCCGGTGACGGCGAGCGCGAAGATGGCTAAAGCCGGTCCCAAAAATCGCGCAGGCATCGAGCTCGAGTTCGCCATGTGCCGGGACTTTACTTGTTTGTGGGGAAGCCTGCAGCGCCGCTGGTGGCCGTGCCTGGCGCCACCTGGGACACGGTATTGCCGGCCTGGGAGCGGACTGCTAAACCATGCCCCCT
>DATCFJ010000209.1:0-2922 GCA_036509605.1 Polyangiaceae bacterium
TCCCTTGCACTCCGTGCTCGAAGCCGGGCTGCACGACCGGCCTTCGCGACGCCAGCTCGCCCAGGCCGCGCGCGCGCTCGGCATCGGTGCAGCCGGCCTGGGCGGCGCGCTGCCCGCCGCCGGGGCCGCACGCACCGTCCATGCTTCCCTCTTCAGCCTCGCGAAATGGGGAGCGACCGGGGTGTTGCTAGGAGGCGTGGCACTCTCGCCACTGCTCCGCGAGTCGCCGCCGAGCTCGTCGCCCAGCCCGGTGCAGTGGAGTTCGGGGCATGCAGTCGCGAGCGCGCGAGTCGCAACAGCGTTCATGCCCGCACCCACGCCCGCTGCGTCGTCGGATCGAACGGCGGCGATCGTCCCAAGCTTCGCGCGTTCGGTGAGCACTGCGACGCCGAAAATGGCTCATCATGCCGCGCCTGCGATCGCCAAAGAGGCGCCCACGGGCAGTTTCCAGCCATTGGATACCGCGCCCTCGTCTGCTCCGCTTGCCGCCATTGGGCACGACCACCATCTAGATGTAGAGGTCGCGTTGCTCGACGCCGCAAGGTCAGCCTTGAAGCTCGGCGATTCCAACGTCGCGCTGACCTGGCTGGACCGTCACGGTGAGCTCAGTATGCCTTCTCTCGCGGCTGAAGCGACGCTGCTGCGGGTTCAAGCCCTGGTCGCCGCAGGGCGAAGCGCCGAAGCGCGAAGTGTGGTGCAGGCAGCGGTCGGCGGCGCAAACGGTTCGGCGTACTCCCAACGGTTGCGAAAGCTGGTTGGCGTCGGCACGGAGCGTTGAAGGACTGACATCCGGTATGCTCCGGCGAGCCTCTGTTAATCGATCGGCCAAGAAGTCTCTTCGCGTTTCTTGGGAAACGCACAGAACCTATCGACAATAGTTTGCCAGATCCCGTGACGATGCAACGCATCAACGCAAGTCAGTCGACGTCCGCATTTGGTGAGTTAGAACTGGCGCCAAGTGACACTAGTAAGTGATTAGCGACGGAAGCTTGATCGTGAGCCGTGCGGGCGCCGCGACGTCTCAATCTGGATCTAGCGTGTGCACAGTGCATTCGATCAGACTGCGGGGCATCTCCGCTGCGGTGTTCGCCCGCTTTGCGGCCTGCGTTTCGTTCGGCTGCGCTCCATGCGGGCACGGATTTGAAGACTAGGGATTGTAGGCCGCTTGCATGCGCTGGCGTTGCCCGCTGGCCAGGAACTCCCTCGGACCGCAGCCCAACTCAGACTGAAACGTACGGTGGCATTGCGAATAGGATCCGAACCCAGATCTTTCGGCGGAGGCCAGCAGGTTGTTCTGCCCTTCGTCGACCAAGGCAATGAATCGAAGCAGCCGCAAGCGCGCACGATATTGCACAAGCTTGATCCCGACGTCGCGATGAAAATAGCGGCTCACCTCGGAAGGACTTGCGCGAAGCCGCTTAGCTAGGAGCGTTAGACCGATGTCCGGTGACGCGGATACGGCGGACAATGCGCGACGTGTGAGGACATGCATCGCGTGTCCTTCTCCGCTCGAATATTTTCGCCGAAGCCAGTGCGCATGGTCCCACAACTCCGCGCCGGGCCTGTCCACGCCATCACGGTCGACGATACCCGCCGCACGCGCTGAAAGCGCTGCGAAATCGCTCGTGGTCAGCCGTAAGTGGCACGGCAGCGCGATGCTTTCCCGCTCGGCCGCCAGCACCTGCGAGGAATAACTCGGCTCGAGACCGATGGCGTACAGGTACAAATCCGGTGAGGCTTCGAGGAGCACGTGATCTTGGCCCGGCGGAAAGCTCAACAGGTCCCCCTTGGCCGCGTGAACGATGGTTCGACCGATCCCGAATATGGCCGTCCCACGCACGATGAGGTTCATCTCCGGCTCGACGTGAAAGTGACGCGGGCGCCGCCCCCAGTACACTGGAGTGTACTTCCAGACCAGTGCCCTCGCCTCAGACTGTGGCGGCAGGAAACTTTGGTGGAGCACTAGCCGGCTCACGTCAGCCATTCTGAGAAGGTAGCTCACGATGTGGCCTGGGGCGAGCGGCGCGCCGCAAGCATAAACACCCACAGCCAGACATTCCTCAAAATACGCGAAGATTCCTGACTCAGCCTCTGCTTGAGCCCGCGGCGGCGCTCGGGTGTCTCGTGCTAGCGTCCGGCGCGTGGATGCTCTTAGCCTGCCAATCACGCCGCGCCGGAAATTGCTGCCGCCTCTGTGCCTCGCATTGAGCCTGTTCGTCATCACCCTGGCGGTGCCGCTGAGCTTCGGCTGTCAGCGGGGGCCCGCGACCGTCATGGCCGAGCTAACCGAGGCCAATCGCCTGGTGGCGGATCTGCGCGTTCAGTTCAACAAAGGCGCGGACGCCTCGAATCGCGCGGTCATGGCGGACACGGACGAAGCGTCAGTTGCGTTTGCGCACGACGCCGAGCAGTTCTCGACGGCCGTCGAGCGTGACGTGGGGGCGCTGAGCCCGCTCTTGAAAGGGCTCCCTGCCGGCGAAACCCAGATCCTCGAAAAGTTCGGGCGACAGTTCTCGGACTATCGAAAAGTGGACAGCGATATTCTGGCTTTGGCCGTGGAGAATACGAACCTGAAGGCTCAGCGCTTGTCATTCGGTCCCGTGAAGGGCGCGGCAGATCGGTTCAAGGCTGTGCTCGAGCTCCCCGCGGCACTTCCCGCGCCGGAGCGCTGCCGCGGCGAGGCGCTCGTTGCGCGCGCCGCGATCGCCGTTCGCGAATTGCAAACGTTGCAAGGCCCTCACATCGCGTCGTCCGACGACGCTGCCATGGCCGCGATGGAAAAAGAGATGACCACGCTCGACGGCAGTGTGGCCGAAGCGCTGACTGCGCTATCCGGGCTCGTCGAACCAGCCAAGCTAGCCGCCGCTCGCGCCGCCTTCGACGAATTCAAGAGCCTCGGAGACCAGGTCGTGCAGCTATCCC
>DATCFJ010000210.1:0-3445 GCA_036509605.1 Polyangiaceae bacterium
GACCTGGTGGCCTGCGGCGCAGGCGCGGGTCAGGGCACGCGTGACAGGGCCTGAGTCGAAGAAGTCGCTCACCACTACCAGCAGCCCGGGCCGCGAGGACCGTTGCAGGGTGTTGTCTAAGGCTCGGGCCAGATCCGCCGAGCCACTCGCGAGCGGCTCGGATAGGTCGCGGAGCAGGGCGGCCAGCGAGTCCCGGCCGCGGCGTGGCAAGCCGACACGGTCCAACCCGCGTCCCGAACCGGTGCCGCTGGGCTCACGCGCCACGAGCACCTGGGCGCGCTGACCGTTAGCGAGCGCAAGGTAGCCGATGGCCGCGGCAACGCGCCTGGCCACCTCGAGCTTTTGCGGCGTGCCGAACGCCAGCGATGCAGAGGCGTCGACCAAGAGCCGGAGCACGCTGTCCTCTTCCGCGCGAAATAGCTTTAAAACGGGCTCACCAGTGCGTGCGAAGGCTGCCCAATCGACCCGCCGGAAGTCGTCCCCCGGAGCGTACGACCGATGATCTTGAAACTCTGCAGAGCCGCCACGGCGCCGCGAAGCGCGGTCGCCAGGGGCGCCGCTGCGCACACTTACCTCCAAGCGACGCCGCAACGCCTCCAACTCCCGGACGAAGCTAGGATCCAGCAGGGCGCGCGGATCGGGCACGCTTTAGGCCTCGCTAGCCGCTTCCGGCTCACCCGCCTGGAGGGCCGCCTCTTCTTCGTCGAAAGCGCGCTGCAGTTTGGCGCGCGCGGCCGCCTCAGCGGCGACGCGCGCGCGTACGCGCAGCCCAGAGGCCGCGAATAGGCCAACGCCGATCAACGCCCAGGCGGCGGCGCAGGCCGAGCCGGCCGTAGCCACCAGCCCCGCGTCCGGCGCTGAGCTCGAAAGGGATTGCACCATGGTCATTGCAAAGGTGGGTGACGGGCTGGCCATGAGCATGGCTTCGTCGTGTTGGTTGGTGATCAACCCTGCCACCGCCATGGCGATCCAAGGGCCGACGAAGGCGACGAACAGCGCCGCGGCCAAGAGCACACGTGGCGTGCTGGTGTTGTCCGAGCGCGAGCGAGCCCAAGCGGTGAAGCCCGCCACGAACCCGAAGAACGCCATCGCGTAGCCGTGGAACGCCAGCACGGCGTCGCGATCGGCGGCTGATTTTGCCTCGATTGCACCGAGCGCGGCAGAAGCGCCCAACGCCAGCAGGGTGAGTAACGCGAGCAGCGTCGCTGCGGACAAGATGCCCGGGCCGAGGCTACGCCGCAGCGCCGACGCACCCTGCTCTTGCCAATGCGTGAGCACGCGCACCGAGGGGGCCAAGGGTTCGCCGGCGAACAGGAATGCGCCAAAGCAGCCGAAGGCCCAGAGCAGCGTGCCGGTGGCGTACACCCACTCCACGGTGTGGGCCGCCCAAGCGACCAGCAGCGCGCTGACCGTCAACGCCGGCAGGGCCGTCAGAAACCAGACCCGCAGCCGCGTCGAGCGGTCGTCGCTCGGCGCGCCCATGTTGGCGACTGTGACCTCGTAGAACAGCCAGGCGGGAATCGCGGTCAGGACCGCGGGCAAAAGCAACAGGAAGGCGAAATAGGGCAAGCCGAAGTCCGCACGGACGTAGGCAGTCGGCAGCCATACGGGCGGCCCCGCGGGGACGCCTGGCCATTGCTCGTGCGCCGCATAGGACAACCCGACGCCGCCGCCGCCGTACACTATCAGCGACACTGGCAGCGCCACGAGCAGTGTGACGATGATGGCCGCGGCCGGGCTCGAGAACTTCGCGCTGACGGAGAGACCGAAAGCGACTGCGAGGACCGCCATCACGAACAGCAACGCGAAGGCGATCAGCACCTCGCTCGCGGTCACGCCGCCGAACAGAAAAGGCAGCGCGCCGACTGGCACGAGCATCACGACATACAGCGAAATATAGGTAAAAGCGGCCAGGAATTTACCGCGCGCGATGCTCCTCGGCGTGAGCGAGGTGAGCTGCAATGCTTCCCAAGTGCGGCCACTGCGTTCGCCCGCGATGGTGTTGGCGGCGACCGCCGGACCAACCCAGGTGACGACGGCAAAGGCCAACGAGAAAAAGGTATGGAAGATGCCCACACCGACCTTGGCCGGCTCCGAAGTCGTGCTGGCGACTCCGCCGACCGAGCAGATCAAGAGCGTCATCATGGCCGTGACCACGGCCAAAATGATCGGCGTGCGCTGCAGCCGCGCGGCCTGCTTCAGCTCGCGCATCCACACCGGGTTGGGGTTCTCGCGCAGGCGCTCGAACAGCGTGCTGGGGCGCCCGCCCTCGCGTAAGGAGCTGGGCGGGGGTGTCAAGGAGGATGGGGGCGGTACGGAAGGCGGGGGCGCTACCGAGGCGAGGCCGGCGTCGTTGCTCATTGTAGGTCTCCGCGCGTGACTTCAAGGAAGATACGCTCGAGCTCATTGCGCTCGGGTTCCACGCCCACGATGCCCACGCCGCGCGCCACCAAGTGACGTACGACCTCAGCCACGAAGCGCTCGTCGCCCACGTAGTGCACGGTGAGCTGCCCGCCTTGTCCGGGCTCGACGCTCAGCACGCCTCCGCCGCCTTCGATCAACGGCACGACTACGCGCGCATCGCCCAGCACGCGTAGCCGCAAGCGCTTGCGCGCGGTTTGCGGGACGAGCGCGCCGCCGGCAGTCTGCACCAGCGCGACGGGCGCGCCTTCGGGGCCGGCAATGGCCGGCTGAAACGACATTTGCGGCGCGGGCATCACACGCTTGCCGTCGGCGCCGAGCGGCGCGTTACGCCGGGCAAGGCGCTCGGCAATCTCGGAAATCGGCCCAGCGACGACCAGCGACCCGCGTTCCAAGATGCCGACCGAGGTACAAATGTCGCTCAGCTCGGTCAGGATGTGGCTGGACAGAAAGATGGTTTTCCCGAGATCTTTCAGCTCGAGCAAGAGATCGCGAACTTCGATGCGCGCGCGTGGATCGAGATCGCTGGCGGGTTCGTCGAGCACCAGGACTTTCGGGTCATGCAGCAAAATGCGCGCGATTTGCAAGCGCTGCTTCATGCCCTTGCTGAGCTCGGCGACCAGCCGGTCCTGCAATTTGCCGAGCTCGGTGAGCTCGATCACCGCGTCGACGACCGAGCGATCCGGGACGGCGTAAGCGGCCGCGAAGAACTCCAAGAATTCACGGATCGTGATGCGCTCGTAGACACCCGCGTGGTCGGGCATGTACCCGATCAGCCGGCGCACTCGTTCCGGCTCGAGCGAGACGTCGATGCCGTCGATCTCGACGCGACCCGAGAGCGGCTCGAGCAGCGTCGCCATGACACGAATCGTGGTGGTTTTGCCGGCGCCGTTTGGGCCGATGAAGCCGAAGATTTCGCCTTGGCCGACCTCGAAGCTCACGTCGCGCAGGACGTCAATCGCGCCGAAGCGGTGCCATAAATGGCGAACGCGAATGGCCGGCACCGGGTGGCTCACGGCACGCC
>DATCFJ010000211.1:0-3237 GCA_036509605.1 Polyangiaceae bacterium
CCTTCACCGGTGGCGAGTAGCTCGGGCGCAATCCGGTTTCGGCGAGCAAGTCGTGATGCAAGCCGTGGTATCGAGCGTCGAACAGCGCTTGGGTGTTCGCGGCCTCAGTCTCGTGGCCGCGCCGCAAGCGAAGCTGTGATCGCTCACGTCTCGCCGGGTTGTCCGCCGAGCGGCCCATCACCAGGACCGTTGGGCGCTTGGTCGGCTGGCAACAGGCTGACGAGCTTGAACAGATCGGTTCTGCGATCGAGCCGAGGAGTCACGGAGCCTCCGGCGCGTGCGCCTTGCAAAGCGTTGAGATCCACGTCGCAGATCAGCACCGTTTCCTCGTTCGAGTCGGCTTCGGCGGCGATGCCATCACGCGCGAATGCAAAATCGGACGGTGTGAGCACGGCGGCTTGGCCATAGTTGACGTCGAGATTCCCCACCGAGGGCAGATTCCCCACCGTGCCGGCGAGCGCAATATACACTTGATTTTCGATGGCCCGCGCTTGTGCGCAGTAGCGCACCCGCAGATACGCCTGGCGATTGTCGGTGCAGAACGGGACGAAAATGATCTCCGCGCCGTCGTCAGCCAAGTAGCGACCAGCTTCGGGGAACTCGATATCGTAGCAAATCAGCACACCGATGCGGCCTTTCGGCGTGTCGATCGCGCGCAGCGAATGCCCGCCGGAAATGCCCCATGATTTGCGTTCACTCGGCGTGATATGCAGCTTCGGCTGACGCACGACCTCGCCCGTCGGCAGACAAACGAAGGCGACATTGTACAGCTTCGGGCCATCGGCGACGGGGTGGCTGCCGGCAATCAACGTCAGATTGTAGCGCGCAGCGAGCTCCTGCATCAGCTCCACGAAGCGCGTCTCGTAGCTGGCGAGCCGACGAATTCCTTCGAGCGCCGAGATGGCCGGCTCTTGGGACAGTAGCTGAGCCGATACCAGCTCGGGCAAGAGCACGAAGTCGGCGTTGTACTCGCCCGCGACGCCCACGAAATAGCCGATCTGTCGCGCAAAATCCTCGAAGCTCGTTATCTTGCGCATTTGATATTGCACGCAGGCGATCCGCGCTTTGCGGTCGCTCGCGGTGGTCAATCGATAATCCGGATTCAACCACTCCACCAAGCTCGCGTGGTTGTGACTCATCGGATCATTCAAGTAGTGGGGCATCACCCCACGCAGACTGAAGTCCTCCCGCAGCTGAAAGCTGAGCACCTTGTCCTTGAGCTCGCCGGCGGCCACGCGCTGCGCGTATTCTTCGGGCGACATGGCGCTTTCGTGCTCGTGATAATTCCACAGCCTGCCGCCAGCCAGAATCCGCCGCTTGTTCAAGCGCCGACACAGTTGGCGCCGCGCTTCGTAGAGCGCAGCGCCAACGCCCTGGCCGTGATACTGCGGATGCACGTACACGTCGGCACCGTAGAGCGTGTCGGCCTGCGGGTCGTGATTGGTGAAATAGCCGCTATCGGTGATGCCCGCCCAGGTATGATGCCGAAGCGGGTTTGCACCGAGGTCGACGAGCAGGCTTGCCACAGCGCCAACGATCGTCCCGCCGATCTCCGCGACGAGCTGTCCTTGAGGGAACATCCGTTGATGGCTGATCAGATGTCGCTCACCCCACACCACGTCTTCCTTGGCCAGCACGGGGTAGGCGGCGCGGTTCATCGCGACCAAGTGCGGCACGTCTGCGCGCGTAGCTTCACGGATGACGACGCTCGGTTTGTTCATGGATTGCTCAGCCTACCGCATTAGCGCACCGCGGGGGGGGGTGAGCGATGCGGACCTACCGGCATGACATCGACCGCGACGGTCGCTCCTCCCCCGCGTCGAGGCGTGGGCAGCGCGCGTTTGCCCAGCGCGGAGCCGGAGTGAGACCTGGTAGCCGGGGACGCTATGGTGCACGCGCTCGGTGAAATGCTGGCTCAATCCCCAACAGCGTCCGCTCATGACGCCAGAAAGGCGGAGGACGAGTGCTCGGACGGCCTCAAAGGGCTCGACATTTGAGCTCTCGCTGCTCGAGGGTACGCTGTAACGTCAATCCCTCATGACCGCGCAGCCCAGGTTGGCCGGCTCCGACCCTGTCGTCATCTTTCGCGCGCGAGACGTGTCCAAGGTGTACGGCACCGGTGACGTCGCGGTGCACGCGTTGCGTTCGGTCAGCTTGGAGCTGTACGAGGGCGAGCTGTTGGTGTTGCTGGGCGCGTCGGGCAGCGGCAAGAGCACGCTGCTCAACATTTTGGGTGGCCTCGATTTGCCTTCGAGTGGTTCGGTGTTCTTTCGCGAGCAAGAGCTGAGCGGGGCCGATGCCTCGGTCCTCACGCAGTATCGCCGTGAGCACGTCGGCTTCGTGTTTCAGTTCTACAATCTGGTCGCGAGCTTGACTGCGCGTGAGAACGTGGCGCTCGTCACCGACATCGCCGAAAACCCCATGACGCCGGACGAAGCGCTGGAGATGGTCGGTTTGGCCCAACGGCGCAACCACTTTCCGGCGCAGCTCTCGGGTGGTGAGCAGCAGCGGGTGGCCATCGCACGGGCCGTAGCCAAGCGACCCGAGGTGCTGCTCTGCGACGAGCCCACGGGCGCGCTCGATTTGGAGACGGGTAAGCTCGTGCTCGGCGTGCTCGAAAAGCTCAATCGTGAGCTCGGCACCACGACCGCGATCATCACGCACAACGCCGCCATTGCTGCGCTGGGCGATCGGGTGCTGCGCATGAGCAGCGGCGAGCTGGTTGGAACTGTCAGGCACGAGCAACGGGCGTCGCTCGAAGACATTCATTGGTGACCGCATGCTGAGCACCTTGGACCGCAAGCTCCTACGGGAGGCGTGGAAACTGCGCGGCCAAATGCTCTCGATCGCGGCGGTGGTTGCGGTCGGCATCGCGATCGTACTCACGATGCGCGGCACCTACGAGTCGCTCGTCCTTTCGCGAGACGCCTACTACCGCACTGAGCGCTTCCCCGACATTTGGGTCTCGCTCAAACGCGCGCCGGACTTCGTCGAGCAGCGCCTCTTGGCGTTGCCCGGGGTGTCTTCCGTGCGCACCCGCGTGAGCTTTTCGGCAGCCCTCGACGTGCCTGCGGCCGACACGCCCGGCCTCGGTCGCTTCGTTTCCATCCCGGAACGCAGGCAGTCGATGCTGGCGGATCTGCACCTGGAGACGGGGCGCTACGTCGACTCGAGCCGACGCGACGAAATCATCATCAGCAAGAAGTTCGCCGTCGCCAATGGGCTCACGCCGGGCGA
>DATCFJ010000212.1:0-5921 GCA_036509605.1 Polyangiaceae bacterium
GTGAGCGCGAGTAGCGAGTTGCCGTCTGCGTCCATCCGGAAAATGCGCCGATTTTGTGCCCATTTGCCCGAGAAAGTGAGCTCGCTCGCGAAGCTTCCCGGGCGACCGGTGAGCGCGCCGAGCAACGCGTCGGTGATGCGGTGCGCGGTGACGCGCGCGTCGCCCTTGGGCACGACAATCGTCTTTTGGTAGACCGGCTCTTTGCCCACGTTCAAGAAATAGGCGATGCCCAAAACGGAGATCTGGTTGGCATCCTTCTTCTGCGCCGAGACTTTGACGATCGCCTCTGCGCCGACCTTTTGCCAGGCAAGGACGTCGATTGGATCCTCGAAACCGTACAAACCTGCAGGTGCTTTGCTGTCCGGGATTAGGTCGTACAGCCCGGTCAGCTCGAAATCGCGACGCACGACACCGCGCACGATCACGTCTTCGTAGTCGGGCGACAGTGAGGGCAGGACGGCGATCTTCGGCAAGCGTTCGGCCGTATTCACACCTGTGATCACGAATGCACCCAAGACACCTTCATCCGGAGCGACCGCGGGCGCGGCAGGCGCCGTTGCGGCTGGCGAATCGGCGACGGCGGGCGCAGGCAGTAAAAGCAGCGCAAACGCTGCGGCGATCATTCGACGCATGGGGCGTCCTTTCCGGAAAAGGTAGGCGTGAGCACGGCTTGCGGTTTTAAGTCTGGATACAGCGGTGGCGGCGGCGGCAACTCTTGCCCGACCTCGGCCTCGAGGCTCGCTTTGACCTTCGCGTCGAAGTCCGCGTTGCCGCTCGGTCGGCTGAAGCTGAAGCTCACGATTGTGCGATCGGGCCCGACGGTGATTTGCGCGCCAGCGCTCAGTGCGTGCACCACTTCGCATGGCATGCCAGTGGGCCGCTGAAAGCGGATCTGAAACCAGCCGATCAGCTTGTTGGCATATAGATTCGCCGCGCGTGCCTTGAGCGGATCAGTCTCCGTGCCTTCCTTCACTCCGTCGGCCGCGCCTTCCGTGGGCAGGTTCGTTTCCGTCTTCGGGGGCGCTGCGTCGGCCAGTTTTTGATCAACCTGTTTGGCGATCGCAGCGTCCGGCGGCGGCGCCTCTGCGTCTTTGGTGGCGACCGGCGTCGTCGGGATCGCTTGCGGGGTCTTTGCGGCCTTCGCGGAAGGAGCGCTCTTCTCTTCGAAGCGCTGTACAGGCGCCTGTTTGGTCCACATGTCCGGCAGCTTGGCCTTTACGTGCTTACTGCCCAGCTTGAGCAGCGGCAGCTCGTCGAGCACCGGTTTGACGGCGATTGGGATCTCTTCCGGCGGCGCAGCCTCGACTGCAGTGACCCTGGCCCTGTTTTGGCCAGCAACGACGAACAAGCCGAATAGGCCGACTTCTACCGCTCCGGCCAGAAACAGCGCCAACGCAAGCTCCCGCGGCAAGAACGCGCTGGCTGCCATCGCTCAGGGGCCTTTCGTGCCCGACTTCTTCTTGTCGTCGGGGACGTCGTCGGCGGGTTCGAGCTGCGGTTCGACCAACAGATTCAGCGACTCGACACCGCTGTTGCGTGCGGCGGCAACGACGGTCGCCACGATGCCGTAGCGCGCGTCTTTATCGGCGCGGATGTACAGCTCGCGCTCTTTTTGTACGCGCGGGTTGTCCTTCAAAGCTTGGTCGATGTGTGACGTCACGTCCTCTTCGCCGAACAACACCTTTTCGTCCTTGGTCACGGTGACCAACAATCGAGCGTCTTTTACGGGCGTCTGAGCGGCGTGAACTTCGGGCAGGTTGATGCGTAGGCCGGTCGTGAGCAGGGGCGCCGTGACCATGAACACGATCACCAGCACCAGCATCACGTCGACCAGTGGCGTGATGTTGATGTCACGGAAGCCGCCGCGACGGCCTTTGCGTGCGGCACCCATCCCCATGCTCAGCCCCGACCACGCGAGAGCGGTACGGCATCGCCCGGATCGGCAATCAGCGTTTCCACCCAGACCTCGGCCGACGCCGTCAGCTCGTCGAGCAGATCACCGATGCGCTTGTCGACGTAGTTGAAGCCGATGGTCGCCGGAATCGCTGCGATTAGCCCGAAGGCGGTCGCGATCAGAGCTTCTCCGATCGCGGGTGCGACCACTGGCAGCGACGCGCTCTTCTCGACGCCGATCCGCAAGAAGGCGTCCATGATGCCCCAGACCGTTCCAAACAGACCGATGAACGGCGCTGCCGATGCGATGCTCGACAGCGTCGGCATGAGCGCCATGGATCGTTGTTGCTCGGTCGCGATCGCGCGCTTGGCGACGGCCATCAACAGCTCCGACGTCAGGTGGCGTTGATGGTGGCGCTTGGCCAGCTCGAGCACCACGCGCGCGCCAGGCGCCGCCTTGTGCTGGATCGCCAGCGCGATCAGATCCGAGGCGTGTTCGGTCGTTGCGGTCGCTTTCTCGAAGGCGCGATGCGTGCTCAGCAAACGGCCGATCTGCGCGGATTTCAAAAACCAGATCAGCCAGACAAGACACGAGGCCACGACCAAAATCGAGAGCACCACCAACACCACGCCCGAAGCTCCGAGCATCAACCCGATCGGATCGACGCCCTTGGGATCGGCGGAAACGGCTGCAAATGCTGGGGACATGGCGCGACTCAGCTGCCTCTCATTGTCGGGAGACCGGGCGCTAACGCGAAATGCGAGCGCCCGGCTCGGGCTCTACTCACTTGCCGAGCACTACGTCGACGCGGCGATCCTTGGCCCAAGACGCTTCTTCAGTGCCGATCGCATCGAGCTTGCCGCGCGACGTCGTGGCAATCTTCGCGGCGGCCAGGCCCTCGGCGGCGATTGCGGACTTAACGTTGTCAGCGCGACGACCGCCGAGCACCATATTGTATTCCTCTTCTCCACGCGGATCGGCGTGACCGACCAAGCGCAGCTCGCGGCCCTTGAGCGGACCGGTGCTGAAGCAGTCTGCTAGCTTCTTGAGCACGGCCTTGTCCTGCGGGCGGACGTTGGCAGAGTCGTACGAGAAGAACGCTTCGGCATCGGTGATGCCGCAGGCCTTGCGGATCTCGTCGGAGATATTGATGCTCGAGCGCGACGGGTCGTCGCCCGGCTTTTCGAGGGCCTTGGCGGTTGTCGGCGTCGGTGCAGTGCTGGCGGTTGCAACGGGCGTCGGCGCAGCGGCAGGCTTCGGCGGATCGGAAGCGCAGCCAGTAGCGACGGCGGTGGACAGAAAAACGATTGCAGCGGCGTACTTCATGGATAGCTCCTTGCGCGGCGCGCCCCTGACGGGCCGGGGCCTGGGTATACCTCGATTGCTTCGAATTCCGGGCAGAAGAGAGCCCCGTGACGCGCGCATTCTGAACGCTTCGCGACCGCCGTGTATTCCAATGTAGGCGACCAGGCTGATCGTGCGCCAAATTACTTAATAATTGCGAATACTTAAAGCGCTCTAGCGGGTCACCATCAGGTAGGCCAATAGCC
Source organism: Polyangiaceae bacterium (assembly GCA_036509605.1). Lineage (GTDB taxonomy): Bacteria > Myxococcota_A > Polyangia > Polyangiales > Polyangiaceae > PMG-095. Next base: position 3,445 of record DATCFJ010000212.1, read on the forward strand.
CGATGGCAGCTAAGCCGAACGAGGCAGCAAGGATCAGGCTGCCGGTGCGGCGCGGGCTGCGGGTCGTCTTGCTGCGCGTCGCCTCGAGCTTCGCGAGCGCCACGATAGCGACGCCCGCTAGTCGCTTTTCGGCAATCACTGATCGGTCGCGATCACCCTTCATGCCGCGGTAGCGCGCGGCTGCTTCGGGGAGTTGTTCGGTTAGTTGGCAGTGCTCGAGGAAGGCCCCGTGCACGCGCTCTTCGTCCCAGTGATCGAGCACGTTCTTCCAAAGCGCTTCGAACGCCGCGTCGCCCATGCTCAGAGTTTGAGCTCTCGCGTGAGATGCTCGGTCAAAGCGAAGTAGTCGCGGCGCTCGTAGCGCTCGTTCAGAATGTGAAAATCCTTACCGGTAAGGCCGACGCAGCCGAAGCAATACGAACAGTTACTCAGCGCAACCGAGCGCACCAAGTAGGAGCTTGCGGTGCAGTTCTCGCAGTCGATGCAGTGCTGGCAGTTGTTTAGGCCGCGCGAGCCGCGACAATGCAAGCTGTCCGAGCATTGCACGCAGCGCACGCAAAAATTACAGCGGATCAGTCGTTCGGAATCAGTGCAGAACGTGCATGAATCGCAGGCCACGCAGCGCTCGCAGGCCACGCAGGATTCATTGTCGCGATCGCGCCCGAGCCCCGCTAGGAGCTTTCTGAGCTTCGTTTCGAAGGAACGCGCGCTGAGCTTGGATTCTTTGGGCATGAGAGGCTCGCGGGGCCGGAGACCGGGCTTAGGTCCGCAGCACGCGGCGAAGCTCGGCCGCGCGCGCGCGCGTGTCGGCGTTCTCGGCGCCCTCTTCCAAGCGCTTCAGGCGTTGCTCGAACACGGGCAGCATGATCGGCGACTGCTCATCCAGCAAAGCGGTGAGCACTTCCAATGCGCTGCACACCACTGCTTCGTCGGCGTGCTCCAGAAGCTTGAGCTGAAGGGGTTGCTCCGCGGGAAAGCTGAAGCCCGCCTTTTGATAAGCGTTGGCAGCGCGCGTGACCGCTCCGGGGGTCACGCTGTCGAGCACTCGAGACAGCAGATGCCGGCGCTCGAGCTCTGCTTCGTCGACTGCGACGGCCCCCGTTACGATGCGAGCGGCGCGCTTTGTGGGACCGCTGGCTTCTTCGGGCTTCGGAAGCGGGGCTACCGTCGACGGCTCGGCGGTGCTGGTGGATGCCGGAGCCGGCGCACTTTGCGGCCGGCGCGCGAGCATCACCTCGGGCAGGGGCGCGAGCTGCCGCCGAACGGGACGGCCGCGCTCGGGCTTGTCAGACTTGGGGTCCGTTCGCTTGCTTCGTCGGGACATGGGCGGAGTCGCAGCTTTGCCCGAAATAGCACGCCCAAACCGTGGATGGATCGGGATATCGTGCCCGCCCTTGGGCAAGGTTTCTGCGTGGTTCTATGGGCTTGGGTTTTGTGCGCTGGCGAACGCTTGCGCCGGGGGGTCTACTCGGCCGGTCGCAGGACCACCGGCATCGTCAAACGCTTTGCCTGCGCGGGATCATTTCCCCGACGGCCCCGCCCTGCGCGTGCGCTCCCGGGAGCTCGATTTTCCGATCGAGCTCAAGTTACCGAGCAAGCCCAGCTGGCAGATCGCCGATGGCCCGACCTGGCTAGTGCTGCGCCACGCTCAGACTTCGTCCGAGCTGGCGGTGCGTACCTGGCGCGCCGAGCGCCTGGTGCGACGCAGCGACTGTGAGGCGCAAGCTCGTCTGGGGCGCGCATCGATCCCAATCGTTCACGACGAGGCAGTCATTGATCGGCGAACCCTGGCGACACCCTCCGACTTCGACACGGAGCTATCGGTGGGCGTCGAGCCGACGGCGCAGGGCTTGTCGGGTTACGCGATCGCGATCGGAGCGAGCGTTGGACGTTGCTACGCAGCTGTGTTCACCACTCGCGTGAGTGGTAAGGGGGCGGAGCAAGAAGTTGCTGCGCGCCTCGGAATCGCCGTCGACCAAATTTTGAATAGCGTCCGCCTGCGAAGCGTCGACGAGCGCGCCGTGCGACGCCGCATACTTGTGACGCCAGCGGTTCCAGCGGCCCCCTCGACCCCCAAGTGACCCTGTCTGAAACCTTGGTGTCTCGTTCGCGCCATCATCGCGGTACGAGAATCCGAGGACATTGGCAGCCGAGGTTCGATGTCATTGAAGTCGTCTGAAGCTGTCCGCCCAGTGCGGGTGCGGGTCGTGGATGAAATCCTGAGGCCGCGGGCGACGGATCTGGCAGTGCGCTTGGCTGAGCAAGTGCGGAGGCTTCGAATTCAAGCGGGGCTCACCCAGGCCGAGCTCGCGGCCCGCGCCGGCGTTACTGTCGAAACCGTTGCCCGGCTCGAGCGCGTACTGCGCGGTCGTCTGTCGGCAAACGCGAACCCATCTCTCGAGACCATGGAACGCATCGGCACCGCCTTGGGTGTAGAAGTCGCTGAGCTGTTGTCCACGCCAACCAAGCAGAAGCCG
>DATCFJ010000213.1:0-9713 GCA_036509605.1 Polyangiaceae bacterium
GGCCACGGCGAGTCTTCGGGGCGCTATCTGACCTACGGCAGCGTCGAAGTTCAGGACATTTCGAGTGTCCTCGACGCGCTCCGCGCGCGCGGCCTGACGCTCGGATGTACTGGGGTCTACGGGTTTTCCTACGGCGGCGCAGTGGCGCTCGAGCTGAGCGCCCGCGACCCGCGCATCACCGCCGTCGTCGCCGTCGCCTCGTTCTCGACCTTGCGCGAGGTCGTGAACGACTACCGTCGTAAGTATCTCCCAGCGGCGTTGAGCATGATTCCGAGCGCTTGGTTTCAAGGCGCCGTCGACGAAGCCGGCAGGATTGCCCAGTTTGATCCCGACCGCATCGCGCCGTTGCGCGCCGTCAGCCGGTCCTCCGCGGCTCTCCTGCTGATCCACGGCACGGCCGACACACAGGTTCCGCTCCGGCACAGCCAAGCCCTCTTTGGCGCCGCTACAGGCAATGCCCGACTTGTCACCATAGCAGGCGCCGAACACGCGGCGATGCCAGGAGATAGTACGGGCGTTGTGCGGCGTGAGACGCTCGCTTGGTTCGATCAGTGGCTCGCGAGAGGGGCCTGTCTCGCCAGCCCGCGCTGAGCTTCGCGCTCGCCGGTGCTGGCAGAGGCCCCCTGCCCGATCTTCTTTCAGGGCGCACCGTCGCGATGCGCGCCGCCGCCAACTACCGCAAGGATTTTGCTCCACGTGATTTCGTGAACGGCCTTTCGCGGCAGCACTCGTCGCATGATCACGATCAATCCGTCCGCCTTGTGCACACCTTCGTCGAGATGCTCGAGATCGAGATACTCATCACCTTCGTCAAGCTCCTCCGCTGACTCTGCGTTGCTCACGCTCGCCGCTTCGTCGTCGGAAAGGAGTTTCAGGACGCTGTCGCGGGTCAAATAGTCGATTCGTTTATGGCTGTTCATGGCTGCTTATCCTTTGGCTTATTTAGTATCGCGTGCAAGCGATACGCACGATGTGTGCCTGGGGAACGCTTTGACTGATGCCCACGTGCGATCTCTCACTCGTGACACCATTGCGCCTCACTTTGAGGCGTTCGCGCTGCTGCTAGCGCGTCGACCCAGCCCGCACAGTAGACTGGCTGTCGAGACTTGGAGTCGCGCTCGGCTTCCCAAGGCATGAATTGTGCAGTGCGCCTAGCGTTGCGCTTCGCTTCCAGAACCGCAGACGAGAGGACCCGCATTTATGTCACCCATCATTCGTCCATTCAGCGTGCCGCGTTTCGGCAGCGCGTTGGCAGTGGCGCCCCTTCTTTTGCTGATTGCGTGCACACACGATCAGCCGAAAGCCGTGATGCCTGTCGCGGCGACGCCAACAGCTCCGATCGCGGCGACGCCGCCCGACACTTCCTTCAAGGTCAGCGAAGCGGTGCGAGTGAAGTGCAATCTCCCCGACACGCCCACCGCTTCACCGCAATTCGACTTCGACCAAGCCGATCTGCGCCCGCGCGGAATGGGCATCCTCGACGAAATCGCGACCTGCGTGCAGAAAGGATCGATGATGGGCGAGGGGCTGATCGTCACTGGCCACACCGATCCCCGCGGGAGCGATTCCTACAATGAGGATCTCGGCATGCGCCGAGCGAATAACGCGCGCGACTATCTGGTGAGCAGAGGCGTCGCAAGCGCCGACATCACCGTGACGTCGAGAGGCGAACAAGACGCAAGCGGTGACGAAGCTGCAGGCTGGCAACTCGACCGACGGGTTGCGATCGACGAACGCTCTGCGATCGCTTCGCGCTAGGTCGTAGCGTTCGAGAAACGAAAAGCCGATCGGGGACTCCATGAAATGCGCCGAGCACGACGACTGCCAAGGCATCGACGCCCTGGCCCGCAGGGGCGAAGTCATCCCCGGCCAAAAGACGGCAGCGGCAAGACCGCAGCTCGTCGGAATCGCCGCGGACCACGGAGGGTTTGAGCTCAAGCAATACCTGGTCGAGATGTTGCGCAAGGCGGGTTGCCGCGTGATCGATTTTGGAAGCCGCGGCCTGGACGCTGACGACGACTACCCCGATTTCGTCGTGCCATTGGCGCGCGCCGTCGCGCGTGGCGAAGTATCCCGCGGCGTGGCGATCTGCGGAAGCGGAGTGGGCGTGTGTGTGGCTGCCAACAAGGTGGCCGGCGTCCGCGCGTGTCTACTTCATGACACGTTTTCGGCACACCAAGGGGTTGAGGACGACGACCTCAACGTGATCTGCCTCGGTGGGTTGGTGGTCGGACACGCGCTCGCGTGGGAGTTGGTTCAGACCTTTCTTGCGGCGCGCTTCACTGGCGCCGACCGCCATCGTCGACGTCTGGCTAAGATGGTGGAGATCGAAAACCGCGGCTCGCCGGAGCCGTTTCGGCCTGGCCCACTGAAAGCGTTCGGGGCCCTTCTTTCGAGAATTCATCGAAGATTGTAAACAATCTTCGGAGTCGAGCCATGGAACTTCGCGATTCAACGCAGGAAGCCGCCGATCGAACGGTACAGAATGACGTCGCAGCCGCGCAAACGGGATTTTGCGCGTCCCGGATGATGAACAACGCAACAGCACTGCTCGACGTCCGTGCGATCGCCGGCCCCTGTATTCTGACGCCACATGACGGCGAGTTTCGTCGGCTGTTCGACGCCAGTGGCGACAAGCTCGCGCGCACCCTCGCCGCCGCGCGCCGCAGCAATGCCATCATCATTCTGAAGGGGAGCGATACGGTGATTGCAGCTCCCGATGGTCGCGCCATCATCAATAGCAACGCGCCGCCCACGTTGGCCACTGGCGGCTCCGGTGACGTCTTGGGCGGAATCGTACTCGGACTTCTCGCGCAACGCATGGATCCGTTCCTTGCCGCTGCCGCCGGGGTCTGGCTCCACGGCGCCGCGGCCAGTGAGTTCGGGCCCGGCCTCCTGGCAGAAGACTTGCCGGATCTGCTGCCGAAGGTGCTGCGCAGGCTCTTCGGCTCAGACACACTCTTCAAGACGCGCCGCTGCTGACGCTCGCTCCGGCGGGCGCCGTCCGAATTTCCACTGATATTGAGCCCCCAATGCAAGCGATGGTGCTGAAGAAAATTGGAGCGGCTCTCGAGTGGACCTCCTGTTTGCGACCGCTCAATGCCAGAACGGTCTGCCCGCTCGCAAGAACCCAACGACGGTCGCCACGACCGCCGCCGCGGCGAAGGCTAGCCACACCCAGGTCGGCCAGGTGGGGCGCAATGGCGGCGGGCGTGAAAGACTTTCGTCGCGGGTCTGAACTGACATCGGGCATGCTCCAGTGCTGCACCGACTATCGGCGCCGACTCCCCAAGAGCAAGACGGGGACCAGTCGAACGCCCACGCTTGAATCTTGAGTTTGTGCGCACCAAAGCGACCCGCTTCGCCACTCGGGAATGGGCGGCACCTCGTCAGAGTGCGTTTGTTGCGCGACGCATTACCCCAATACGTGACAAACGGCCTCTGTCAGTCCACGCGGCAGTCTGTCTGCAGGAGTTCGAAAATTCACCCGCATCACGCGCATGGGCTGGACTCCGAGTGTGGTCCGAGAGGTGCATGTCGTGTCGGCGTAGGCGCTCGCGCAGCCGGACCCCGGCTCAATCAAGGCAAAGCAAAAAAATGGAACACGACACAATGGGGCGATCGTTCGCGCGCCTGGGGATCCCACCTCAGGACTACTCCGTCCTTAAGCTCCTGCCGCTGATCTACGTGGCCTGGGCCGACGGCAAGATGGAGTTCGTGAAGAAGGAACGCATTCGATATTATGCGGCCGGGCAGTACGATCTGACCCCGGCAGGGGTGGCGGTGCTCGATCAATGGCTGACGAAGCGCCCAACGCACGCGTACATCGCCGAAGGTCTTCGCGACATTTACTCGCTCGCTCTGGCCGATGACGATTTGCAAATGAACTTCAGCGAGCTGCCAGCGCTCCTCTCCTACGCCGAAGCGATCGCGCGGAGTACAGCCAAAGCGCTGGACCAGCCGGCGGCGGTGTCTACCAACGCGGACGTTGCACTCGAGGAGATCGCCCGCGAGCTGCATATCGACCATGGAGAGAGCTGGGCCAAGCTGCTCGACGAGCTGAGCTAGGCACCTGGAGGCGCGCGAATAGCGCGCACCCCGTCGTGGCGCGCCATTTCTGACAACTACCGAGAATTAGCCCAATAGACAGGAGTCCTCAGTGTCAAACGAGTTCAAAGACAAGCGTAGAGTCTGGTGGATCGGCGGAGTCGCTTTGTTGGTCCTGGGAACGCTGGCGGCGTTCATCGTGCTCCCGGCGCGGGCGCCGGACGTGCCCGCAGGCCCCCAAATCCACGTCCCAGCCATGCAAAACGTCCCCTCGAAGGACGCACCGAAAATGCATCTGCAATAGTCGCGTCTCCTTCGCGCGCAGTCCCTTCATCAGGTCGAGCGCGAGCAGCGGCGGCACACCCAGCACAAGAAGACGAACCCATCGTGGAACGGGATGGGCGACACCTCGAGGAAGCTGCCGAGCATTTCTGTGCGATGGGCGTACGCCAGCCGTTTCTCGTGGACGGCTAGGCGCGTAGCAAGCTCGCGTTCGGCACCAAACACAGCGGAACTCTCACTGCCGAGAGGCACGCTAAGCATGGGTCGATAGACGAGCTCGATGGTTCGGAAAAGCGTGACACCAATCGGTAACGCGAGCTCCGCGAAGCTGCGTTCGCTCGTGGTTGCATCAATTGTCACCCCGACGCCCGGCCCCCCCGCGCAAGGTGAGCCCATGACTTGCGGAAGTAGTTGCTCGTCCGGTCACAGAAGGACCCAGTCAATCGGGCGCCGGGGACTCTTCAGCGCGTCGACCCACGGATAGCCGATCCGGAACAACATCTGGGCGCGACGGTCCGACGCCCCCATCAAACCACTCAAGAGCTTCGCGAACTTCGGTGGGAGACCTTTCGACAGTTCGGCGGAAGGAGGCGCGTTCGCGTAACGGCCTCGATTGGTGTGTCGGCGTGCAATCGCGTCAAACAGTGGACCCTTGCTGGGAGTGGCAGGCGTCAAGGACACCGACGCCACCAGCGACGGACTTGCAGCGTCGGGCAAAAGCTGGACGTCGGCGGTGCGCCCCGATGCCTGTGCCGCAATCACCAGGTTCTCGAGCGCGCAGCCGAGGCCGATATATAGCTCGCGAAGCAGGCTATCGATCGTGCCCAGGCTACGCCTGAAGTCTGCGTGAAGATCAATACCTGACTCCGTCACATGGAGCAGCCACGGCTGACTGTTGTGAGGGTTCGCGGCAAGGATTGCAGCGCGCTGCTGACACCATTTCCGGCTGGCTTTCGCCGTCGGGAAAGTTCCAAGGTGCGTAGGCGTCGCCCTTCTCGGCGGAGTAATAGGAACAGCCGGTCCCCTGTTTGACGAGTAGAACGCCGCCTGCGCTGGAGGCGACGACCTTCAGCCAGTCGCGGCGCGGCAATGTTATATTCATGGATTTACCGACACGCAGGCACGATGTACGCCGTGCTGACCAGGCGATGGGCGCGGTCTCAGCTCGGCACGCAGAAGACCACTCGCGCCGAAGCCGTGGCAAAAGCTGCTTGCTGCGTTACGAGGCACGTTTGCGCCACGATGTGAGGCGGTTCGGCAAAGCTGCTGCGCAGTTCCGCGGGATACGGAGCCGCGCAGGCTCGCGTGTCTTCGCCAGCACTCACGGGCAGATCACAATCTTACCGTCTAGCCCACCTGCCTCGATTCGCCTGTGCGCGTCGGGCACGTCACTGAGCTGAATCCGCTCGGCGATCCGTGGCTGGATCCGGCCTTGAGCAAGGAGCTCGAAGAGCTTTTCGAGATCAGCCCGATACCACTCGGGGTGACGCTTGCGCAGCGCCGTGATCGAGTAGAAGCGCGCCCTTCGCCCGTTCGGAAGCAGATTCCAAAGCTGAAGACGCAAGAGCCAATAGCCCAGACTCAGCATGCTTCTGCCACTCAACATCGGCTGTGAGAATCCGAAGCCGACGAGAACGCCGCCCCTTCTAACGCATGCCCACGAGCTTTCGAAACCTCGTTCTCCAACTCCGTCAAACACGGCATCGAAGCCCGGGGTCGCAAGCCCGTCTGCGCGGTCGAGGTTTGAATCAACAGGTGTCGCGCCGAAGGACCGCACGCGCTCGAAGTGTTCCGCGCGAACCGCGCCCCACATCTCAAGACCCGCAATGGCACCGAGCACCAACAACGCCTGGCCCACGGCGCCCGTCGCGCCCAACACGAGCGCGCGCTCACCTCGCTTGACGTGTGCCGAGCGATGAAGGAGTTGGTAGGCGGTGGCCCAACTCAGAACGAGCGCCGCGGCTTCCGCGGAGTCGACCTGCGCAGGCACGCGGACGACGCGGTCGGCGCGAAGTGTCCGATACCGCGCGTATGAACCAGTGACGGTCAGGTCGGCAACGCGTTCACCGACCCGGAACTTCTGCACGCCCGGCCCCACCTCATCGATCTCGCCGACTACGTCGTAGCCCAGCACCAGGGGCGGCTTCTGCTTCAGATCCGGGTATTTTCCGCTGCGGAGAAGCACATCAGTAAACTGAACGCTCGCGGCGAGGACACGCACGCGCACTTCGCCCTCACCGGCCGATGGCAGCGGGGACTCGACGAGCTCGAAGCCCTCTGGCCCGCCGAATCGAGTAAGCACAAGGGAGCGCTGGACCAGTGCCGGTACGACGCTCAGCACGAGGCGCACGTTCTGCGCGGTGCTCGCAGACCGTTCTGTGGGGAGAGGGGCTTGAGTCATGACCTGGAACGACGCAAATTGCGTGCCCAAGGAAGATGTGAGCGACGCTTTGGCGAGCGCCCACAGCGTTCACGCGTAGACGATGAGCAAGGTCTGATACGTCATCGGATACGAGGCGGCGCCCGTTGTCTTCGTGGATGCGTCTTGATCCGCCTGCTCTGGACCTCGAGCCTGGCTGCGGGCGGTTCACCTCTTGCAGACGCACAAACATGGACTCGGCCCGCGACGCGCAAGAACAAGCTTCGGGGCGATCTCCGCTCGGCCGTCTGGCGGTGACAGCGATCGGCCTCGAGATTCTGCTCGGAGTAGGGGCGATCGGCGGCGGGCTCGCGCTCATGGCGGGACCCAACGGCGAAATTCTTCCGCTCCCCGTGGCGGCGCTGAGCGGCTCGCCCTTCGCCAACTACTTCGTGCCGGGCGCAATCCTATTCACCATTATCGGTCTGGGGCCCCTGGGCGCTGCGGTTCTGGCCTGGCGGCGGCACCCGGTCGCTCCCCTGCTGGCGTTCGCGGTCGGAGTCGCGTTACTCATCTGGCTCGTCGTCGAGATTGAGCTCGTGGGCTACTCTAGCGATCCGCCGCTGCAAGCTCTGTATCTCGGACTCGGGGCCACAATAACTTTCGTCGGAGTCGGCTGGATCGTCATGTCGTCTTGTCCGAGTCTAGGGACTCGGCGCCGTCGAGTTGAGCTCGAAAGTCACGCACGAACCGTGTCACCGGTGCGCAGGGTATCAAGGACGAGGTGACGCTCGGGCGGCACCCGACTCGGCCACCAGCGTCACGCGGCGCGACCGGAGCACCCGCCCTAGCGCGTTCTGTTGACAGCTGCTTGTAGGCAAGCTTTGCGTGATTGCGCACGACTGCGCGATCGATCTCATCGCTCGCAAAGCTGTTGTCGTAGCCCCGGCGCTGTCGCTCGGTTGTAGCACGAGCCCAAACCATTTCCTGGGCTTGCGAGGAGATGGTTCGTGAGGCGATTTTGGCGGGGACGGTGCTCGCTCAAGGGTGCGGCGCGCTTCATGCACTCGCTGAGCGCCGTGGGTTGGCTAGTGCTCATGAGTTTGTTGACGGCGTTTGGCGCCGCCGGCGTTGTCGTCAACGTGAATCAGTTGCGCTGGCAGCGGCACGTTGCGCGCGAAATGCGCTCACTGATTGCCGTGACGCCGTCGAAAGCGGTGCGCTCAGCCATTGCCGAGCTCCCGCCTCCTGTTGCTCGGTACCGCCAGCTGGCCCTGGGCGATCGACCGCCGGTGCGCACGCTAGAATTGCGTCACGTCGGCACATTCTGCATGAGCGCCACGTCGAAGCCCCTGCCCATCCGGGGGACGCAACTCTTCACTTCCGACCCGCCCGGCTTCGTGTGGAGCGCGCGCATCCAAATGGCTCCAGGGATCTGGGTCGATGCCCGTGATATGGCAGCGAACGGCAAGGGGAGTATGCGCGTCCTGCTCGACTCGACCGTGTCCATCGCGGACGCGCACGGTCCAGAGCTTGATCAAGGCTCGGCGTTGCGTCTGCTCGCCGAGATGGTGTGGTATCCGACCGCCCTCTTCGATGCGCGCTACGTCGCTTGGGCCGCAATCGACCCTGCCCACGCGGTCGCGACCCTGCGCTTCGGCGAGCGCCAAGTCTCGGGCACGTTCGAATTCGGCGCCGACGGCTTGCCTGTCGGCATGCACGCGGAGCGGTGCATGGACAAACAGGGCCTCCGACCCTGGGGTGGAACGTACCATGACTGGCGGAAAGTCTCGGGAATGCTGGTGCCGTTCGAAGCGACGGTGACCTGGCAGCTCGAGTCAGGACCGTTCACCTACGCGCACTGGCTCGTCCAAACGATGGACTTCGACGTCACAGAGCCATAGTGGCGGACGTCGAGGGACGCGCTCGCCGCTTGGCTTGATGGACCCGCGCCCGCTCCGCCAAAGCTCGCCGCGATGCCCGCGCGCGTCGAACGAATGCGGATTCAAGATCAGGTGGCACAGGCGATGCACAAGCTACGCTATCAACACGGCGCCTTGAGCCTACAGGCTCCCCAGGCGGCAGCCGTCGTCAAAGGAGACGAAGAGACATGCGGCTTGTGGTTTCGAACGCCGCAGAGCAGACCGGAATCCGCAGTTGAACGAGCGTGGCTTCGCCCAATCGCGCAGCTGGGCTCTCACCTGAGAGCCAACGAGCAGCCGAGCGTCCTCGCCGCAGGCACTCGGATCGCCCGCGCAGCAACGGCATCGTCGATGGCATTCCGAAGGTAAGGAATCGCGTCGTCGCGTAGGTGGCTGCGGTCCGAGTCGATCCCCCCGCGGTAGAGCACACGACCAGTCCGGTCCAATAGCAACGAGTACGTTGCGTAGTCGGCCTTCATGGCGCGCGCCGCACGGCCATCTGGGTCGACCAAGATCGCATAGGAATAGCCGCGCCGGGCAGCCTCCACCTTGTCGCGCGACAGCGTGGCGTCCGCCTCGGAGTCCACCGCAACGAAGGCAACGCCTTGATCGCGGTAGCTCGCGACCAAGCCCTGCAATCGCTCATCGTGCTTCGCTTGGCAAGGGCATCGCGCAGAGAAGAACTCCACGACGGTAAACGCCGCGCCGGGGTCGACAAGCGGATGGGAGAGCCCGTCGGTTCCTGGAAATTCACCGGTCGCGGGCTGCGGCTCAAGCGCGGGCGAGCAGGCAACCAATACGCAGCACAGAACGACCTTCAGATCCACGAGTGCACCACGGTGATCAACGAACCGCTGCGCGCCGTCTGGTTGAGGCTCAGGCTGGACACGGGCGGGTTCACGAACAGTGAGCCCTGCAGGCGCCAAGTATCACTCAGCGGCAGCAAGCCGGATGCCGTCAGCGTGGTCAGCCGGTGTCCGGAGTCGGGGGCCTCCTGACCGTTTATCGTCGCCTCACCCTCGACGCTGTAGGAGGCACTGAGGGCGAGCGCAGCTTCACTCGGAAGCACGTAGCCGACCGACGCTAACGCCGTCCACTGGCTC
>DATCFJ010000214.1:0-9595 GCA_036509605.1 Polyangiaceae bacterium
GTCGCACGAGGAGTTCCCGTACACGATCCGCATCGTGAGCGAGATCCTGGAGTCGAATGGATCGAGCTCGATGGCGTCCGTTTGCGGCGCTTCACTCAGCTTGATGGATTGCGGCGTGCCGCTGCGCCGTCCAGTGGCGGGTATTGCCATGGGATTGATCGCCGAGGGCTCGAAATTCGCGATTTTGAGCGACATTTTGGGCGATGAGGATCACCTCGGAGACATGGACTTCAAGGTCTGTGGCACTGAGAAGGGCATCACCGCGATCCAGATGGATATCAAGATCGCCGGTCTCGGTCGCTCCGTCATGGAGCAAGCGCTCGAGCAGGCGCGTGAAGGCCGCATTCACATCCTGGGTCGCATGCTGGAAACGCTGCCGACGGCACGCACCGACATCAATCGTCATGCGCCGCGCATCACGACGGTCAAGGTCAAGCCGGATCAGATCCGCATCATCATCGGCCCCGGTGGCAAGACCATCAAGGGCATCGTCGAGCAAACGGGCTGCGCCGTCGACGTCAAGGACGACGGCACGGTGTCGATCGCGAGCTCGGATTCCGAGGCCGTCAAGCGCGCGCTTGCGATCATCGAGGGCCTCACCGCTGAGCCCGAGGTCGGTCGCATCTATCACGGCGTCGTGAAACGCTTGGTCGACTTTGGCGCCTTCGTCGAGATCTTGCCGAACAACGAGGCGCTCTTGCACGTGTCGGAAATCGCACACGAGCGTATCGAGTCGCCCGGCGACGTCCTCAAAGAAGGCGAAGAGATCGACGTCAAAGTCATTAGCGTCGAACGCGACGGCAAGGTCCGCCTGACGCGCCGCGAGCTCTTGCCGTTCCCCGAGGGCGACGAGGGCGAAGCTGCCAAAGAGCGCATCGCGCGTTCACGCGAAGCCGGCCCGCCGCAACGCGGTCCGCGCCGTGACGGCCCCCCAGGCCGCGGCGGCGACCGTGATCGCGGTCCGCGTCGTCGCTGAGCTCTACGTAGCTGGCTGAATGACGAACGGCCGGGACGCAAGTCTCGGCCGTTCGTCATTTCGGGGTACGATGCGCCAATGACTCGCTATGCCGCGTTTCTCCGGGGAGTGAGCCCGATGAACCTGAAGATGCCAGCCCTCAAAGAGGCCTTGGAGACCGCGGGCTTTAGCGATGTGAAGACGTTGCTCTCCAGCGGTAACGTGGTCTTCCGCGGACGCCGCGCGACGGAGGCGGCAGTCGAGCGCAAAGTGGAAGCCGCGATCGAGAAACACGTGGGCAAGAAGTTCGGCACCATCGTGCGCTCGATCGAGGATTTGATAGGCTTGCTCGACGCGGATCCGTTCCAGGCATTTCGCCTGCCGGCAGGCTCCAAGCGAGTGGTCACGTTTCTGCGCGCGGTACCCAAGACCAAGCTCGCATTGCCCATCGAACGCGACGGCGCGCGCATCCTGAAGCTATACGGCCGCGAGCTTCTGAGTGCCTACGTCGTGAGCGATAAAGGCCCGGTCTTCATGAACATCATCGAAAAAGCCTGCGGCAAGGACATCACCACCCGCACCTGGAACACCGTTCAAAAAGTGGCCCGCGCGGGAGCAACCTAAGAGCCTGGTAGCTACTTGTAGGCGGAGTCGTGGTCGGGGTGGAGCGAGATGAAGCGCATGAAATCGCGCGGGCGGAAGGCGAGTGCGCGAATTTTCTGACTGAGTCGTACGCTATAGACGTGCGATTTCGAGCGGACCGCCTCTTGGCTGGAACACGCTCGGACGGACATGAAGGCGTTCGCCAAGAAAATGTAAAAAGAAGGTCACACTGCGGCGCGTACCGTGTCCTCTTAGCAGAGTCGAACATGAATCCGGATCAGATGGCTACAGCTGTAGCGGCCGCACGGGCGGGCGACTTGGCTGCTTTCGCGCTGCTCGTCGAGGCCACACAAGGGATGGCCTACGCCGTTGCACTTCGCGTTCTCCGCGAGGACGCCGATGCGCGAGATGTCGTTCAGGATGCTTACCTCGCTGCGTTCAAACGGCTCGCTGAATTGATCGATGTGCAGGCCTTCCCCGGTTGGCTGCGCCGGATCGTCGTGACCACTTCGCTGAACCACCGCCGGCGCACTCGTAGTGTCTGGTTGGAGCTCACGGAGCGGGTCTCGCCGCCGATCTTGGACGCTCAAGAGCAGTGCTGGAGCGACGAGGTGAGTATGCGGCTTGGGTCTTACAAGGAATCGGCGCGGACCCTGAGCTGCAGAGCGCCATCGGGGCAGGCATGGGCCTCGAGCGATTGGCGTCGCTCAAGTACTGCATCGACGATGTTCGAAAGATCGCGACCGCGTCGATTAGTTGACCGCTCGTGCTGCGGATCTCGGCAGCTCACCATTTGCCGGTGTTGGGCATGGAAGCCCAAGGCTCCGCAGGCGCCAGCGCAGGGCCGGCCTGCAAGAGCTCGATCGAAATGTTGTCGGGCGAGCGGACGAACGCCATGTGGCCGTCTCGCGGTGGACGGTTGATCACGACGCCGGCGTCCATCAGCCGTTGGCAGGTCGCATAGATGTCGTCGACGCGATAGGCAAGGTGGCCGAAGTTGCGTCCGCCGCTGAGCGTTTCGGGATCCCAATTGTAGGTGAGCTCGACTTGCGCGGAGTCGTCCCCGGGTGCCGCCAAGAACACGAGCGTGAAGCGCCCTTTCTCGTTGTCCGTGCGGCGCAATTCACGTAACCCCAAGGCGCTTACATAGAAGGCGAGCGAAGCGTCGAGGTTTTCGACACGTACCATTGTGTGCAGGTATTTCATCGGCGGACTTTCGTGGAGAGCGGTGAACGTATGCCGCTATACGATGCGCAGCGCACGCCCCAGCAACACCTCATTGTGCGAACCCGTGCGGTACCCACCGAGGTCGAGCGTCACGTATTGAAAGCCGTGCTTCTTGCCGGCGGCGACAGCGGCTTCGCGTACGCCGGGCGTTAGCATGAGCTCGAGCTCTGTGAGGGCGATCTCGATGCGGGCGATCTTTTCGTGCCAGCGGACGCGCATTTGGCGGAAACCGAGCGCTTTGAGGTCCGCTTCGAAGCCTGCAATTTGGGCGAGGCGTTCGGTGGTGACGCTGGTCCCATACGGGATACGGCTCGAAAGGCAAGCCGCCGCGGGCTTGTCCCAGATGTCCATCCCGATGGCGAGGGCGGCGGCGCGCACGTCGCTTTTGGTCATGCCGATTTCGACTAGCGGGCTGCGCACTCGGGCGTTTTTTGCGGCTTCGAGTCCGGGACGGTAATCGCCTAGATCGTCTTTGTTGGTGCCGTTGACGACTGCGGCGAGCTGCCATTCTTGGCGTTTGGCTTCGGCGATGTCGTACAGCTCGGACTTGCAGTGGAAGCAGCGGTCGGGGCCGTTCTGAACGTAGCCAGCACGTTCGAGCTCGTGCGAGTCGACGAAGCGGTGTGCGGCGCCGAGCTTCTGCGCGATGCGTGCAGCGTCTGCCTTTTCGCCGTCGGATAGGCTCGGGCTCACTGCGGTCATCCCGATGGCGCGGGCGCCGAGCTCGGTGTGCGCGACGGCCAGCAGGAACGCGCTGTCGATGCCGCCGGAGTAGCAAACCAGCACCGAGCCGAGCTCGCGCAGAACAGCGCGCAAGGCGCCCAGCTGCATTTTCGTCGGAGTCACCTGGCAGTCATATCATTTTGGAGAGAACCGGCCGTGGCTGCTGGTCGATGCAGAGCTGAAGCTAGAAAAAGCAGTTTTTTCGCGCTCGCCCAAGCCCTCGAATTGCTTGGCGGTCGGGGTCCTGAGTCGGACATTTTATGTCCTGGGTCAGGTTCACGATCCCTGGCAGTCTGGGCCTGAGCTGTTACTATGTTCAGTATCTCGATGGCCCTTCCCGCACACCTCTCGGAACGTTTGCAACGCCTCCCCGCTGCCTCTCTTCGGCAGCACGGCGTCAGCATTGGCTCGGCCCTGGCTGGCCCAGTCCCTGAAAATGCGGGGTTTTCTCTAGGTGTAGAGGCGCTCAACCGGGCTTTGCCGGATCACGGGTTACCGCGCGGCGCGGTCATCGAGCTGAGCATCCACGGCGGTTCGGCCTTAGGCACGAGCCTCGGGCTAGCGGCCTGCCGGGGGGCGCAGCAGGCCGCGGTAGAGCGCGGGGGCAGCATGCCTTGGTGCGCCTTCCTCGACCCGTCTGGGACGCTGTACGGCCCAGGCGTGGCGGCAGCTGGGGTGGCTTTAGAGCGGCTGCTGGTCGTGCGCCCGTCGGTCGAGGCGCTCAGCCGAGTGGCGTTGCGTATCGTCGAGTCAGCAGCCTGCGCCGTCACTGTGATCGATTTGCTGGGCGTGCCCGGGCAGTCGTTGGCGGTCAACCTCACGGGCTGGCTGCGTGTTGTGCGGCGCTTGGCCATGGGCGTAGACGGCACGCCGCACAGCGTGGTCTTGCTGACTGACGCCAGCGAGCAACGGCCCTTGCCGTTGCCTGTCGCGCAACGCATCGAGCTCGAGCGGCCGAGTGAAGGCAAGCTCGTGGTGCGCGTCGCTAAAGACAAGCAGGGGCGTGTTTCAGCGCCGCGTTCCATCGCTTGGGTGCGCACTGGTCCCGCCTGGAAGGGGGATTCCGAGCCGCGCGCAGGCAATCCAGTTCGGGAGCTGGCTGATGTCCGCCGTCTCGCCTAGCGCAAGCTCCGCGTCTGGCCGGCGGGTGCTAGCGCTCGTGTTGCCCGAGCTTTTGTGTGAGCTAGCTGAGCAACGCCTTTTATGGGGGCTTCAGCGGAGTAAAGCCAAGCCTCCTCTGGGTGTCGTGCTCGTTCCTAGCGCACAGCCCAAGCAAGCCGAAGCAAGCGCGGAAAGAGCCATCGACGCCACGGCCAAGCTCAGCGCCGTGAACGAAAGCGCGCGGCGGTACGGTGTGCGTGAAGGGCAAAGCATCGCCGAGGCCTGCGCGTTGGTCGCAAGCTTGGTGATTCGTGAAGTGGCTCAAGCTGAGGTGCTCGAAACCTTAGGCTGCATCGCGGAGGTGGGGCTGAGCTTGGGTGCAACCGTCACCGTCGAAGCCCCGGACACCGTGTGCGTCGACATCACGGGCTCAGCGCACCTGCAGGGCGGGGAGCTCGCGCTGGCCTGTGAGCTCGCCAATCGCGTGCGCGGTATGGGTCATTCGGTACGCGTGGCCATCTCCGATGGGCCGCGTTTAGCGCGCGCTTTTGCGCATTGGTTCACGCCCGAAGCGGCAGATCCAGAGGATCGCGGAGTGTGCGTGGTGCCCTCAGGCCGTACCGTCGAAGCTTTTTCGGCCTTGCCGGTCACTGCTTTGCCAATTGTTCAGGAAACCGCCGCGTGGTTCGTGCGGCTTGGCGTGTTCACGGTCGGAGAGCTGTGTGCGTTGCCGAAGGCTGCTTTGGGCAGCCGTTTGGGTGAGGCCGCCGCGAGCGTCAGTGAGCTGTGTGCGGGGCGTGATCGCGCGCCGCTGGTCGCGTACACGCCCGAGCGCACCGTCAGTGAGAGCAACGCTTGGGATGAGCCAGTCACGGGCACTGAGCCGCTCTTGTTCGTGCTCGGTGGGCTCGTTTCTCGTGTCAGCGCCCGGCTCACCGGGCGTGGTGAGGCCGCGCATTCGCTCGTGCTCACGCTTTTGTATGATCCTGCAATCGCCCGTTTTCGGGGCGAAAAAGCGGAGCAGGTGCTGCGGTTCAAGCTCGCTACGCCGCTGCATCGGGCGGACGAAATGCGTCGAGTATTGAGCGCGCGCTTGGCGCGCACCAAGCTTGGTGCGCCGTCGCTCGGCATGCGCCTTTCGATTCCCAAGCTGCTCCCGGCAGTGCCCCGACAGCTCGAGCTGTCGCAAGTGCTCGCCGGTGTCACAGTGAGTGCTTCCTCTGCCTTCTCTGAAGACGAGATCCCCGTGTTGATCGCCGAGCTTTCCGCGGAGCTCGGTGAAGAAAAAGTGGGCACACTCAAGCTCGTTGATTCGCATCGCCCCGAAACCAAAAGCAAGCTCAGCCCTGCCAGTTTCGAGCCCGCGTCGCGCTCGAACACTAAGAAAGCGCGCTTGCGCAAAGCCGAGCCTTCGTTCGCCGAGCTGCCCGGTGCTCCCACGCGGCTGCTCAGCGAGCCTTGCGAGCTGCATGGCCCGCTGCGTGTCGGTGTCAGCTTGGCGATAGACCGCAGCCTATACACCATCGAGCATTTACGCTTCGAACAGCGGCTGGACGCCGTAGAGTGGTGGGGCCACGCGCCCGTGACGCGGGATTACGTGCGGCTCTGGCTGCAGGGAGCAACAGGCGGGTTCGAAGCAGTCGCCTTTGTCGACCGCTCGACAGGGCGGCGCTACCTACACGCGCTGGCTGATTGAATCACTGTCCACCTTTATAGCCGCGCCAGGCCCACAGGATAGCCGCGGGGATCAATGCGAGTCACGGCTGAGCGCAAACGCTGTTCAGCGCAAAGCACTCTCAAGAGCGCATGCGAGACGCGAGTCTTGTTTCGGCTGCGCGCGCTGCTCGTCACTGCGCTTGCGTCGCGCTCGTTGCGCGGACCGCGGCTCGTGCAGGCACAACATCAGCTCCGAGAAAAACCCTAACGATCTCGCAGTACTAAATTCAGATCTGGACCCTTCTTGGATGCTGAACATAGGTTCAGCTTAGATGTTTGCGGAGCTGCTGGCCTGTTCGTCGTTCTCGTTCCTGCGCGGCGCCTCGCATCCCGAGGAGCTCGTGAAGCGAGCGAAGAAGCTTGGGCTTTCGGCGATTGCAGTTTGTGATCGCGGAGGGCTGTACGGATCGGTGAAGGCGTTCAATCAGGCGCGCGAGTCTGCACAGCGCTGCATCACGGGCGCCGAGATCACGGTAGCCTGCGCGAGCAAGAACACTAACGCTCGAGCAAAGCACTCGCCGCATCAAGCAGAAGAGCTTTGCCCGACGCTCGCGTTGCTCTGCGAAACGCACGCGGGTTATCAAAACCTGTGTCGCTTGCTGACGCTCTCTCATGCAGCTCGACCGAAGGGCGAGAGCGCACTCGATCTCGCTTGGTTGAATGCTCATTCAGCAGGGCTTTTTGCGTTGATTCCAGCGCCGCAAAAGTTGTCGGGGCCGTCGACCCCTGGCTCTGAATTTCTGCGCGCCGTGCGGGAAGCGTTCGCTGAGCGCGCGGCGCTCGTCATGTATCGGCATCACGACGGCTTCGACGACGCGCGCTTGGCCTGGGTGCTGGACGCTGCAAAGCGTTATGAATTTCGCGTTATCGCTAGCGCTCGTCCCTTGTTTCACGATGCGTCGCGCAAAAAGTTGTGCGACGTGCTGCACGCCATTCGCTTGGGCACGACGCTCGACCGCGCCGGCACACTGCTCGCTGGCAACGGCGAAGCTTATTTGCGCTCTGAAGAGCAGATGCTCCTGCTGTTCCCCGACTATCCACAATGGGTCGAAGCCGCAGGGGAGCTCAGTGAGACGCTCCGCTTTCAGCTGAGTGAGCTCAACTACCAGTTCCCGTGCTCGCTCGAAGCGGGAGAGAGCGCAGACGAGAAGTTAGCTCGGCTCACTTGGGCAGGGCTCAGCGCGCGCTATCCCGAGGGAGTGTCCACGGCTGTGTCTGAGCAAGTTCAGAAGGAGCTGACTTTGATCGCCGGCATGGAGGTCGCGTCGTACTTCTTGAGCACGTGGGAGGTCGTGGAAATGGCGCGCAAACGGCGTATTTTGTGCCAGGGGCGGGGCAGCGCGGCCAACAGCGCCGTCTGTTACGCGATTGGCATCACAGCCGTCGACCCAGAGCGCTCGAATCTGCTGTTCGAGCGCTTCTTGAGTGTGGAGCGTGACGAGCCTCCGGATATCGACATCGACTTCGAGCATGAGCGTCGTGAGGAGGTGATTCAAGACATCTACGAGCGCTATGGCCGCGAACGAGCAGCCATGGTTTCCGAGGTGATCTGCTATCGAGGCAAAAGCGCGTTGCGTGAGGTGGGCAAAGCCTTCGGTTTGTCCTTGGATCAGATCGATCGCTTGAGCGGAACGATCACGCATTGGGATAGCGCCGAAGTCAGTAGTCAGCGCTTACTCGAGATGGGTTTTGACGCTCGAGACGGGCGGATTCAGCAGATCCTCGCGCTCGCGCGACAAATGGATGGCTTTCCGAGGCATTTGTCGATCCATGTCGGTGGCTTCGTGCTCTCTGCGGCTCCGCTCTATGAGGTGGCGCCCATCGAGCCTGCTCGCATGCCGAATCGCACGGTCGTGCCTTGGGACAAGGACGACATCGAAACGCTGAAGTTCTTCAAAATTGACGTGCTCGGTCTGGGTATGTTGACTGCTATTCGCAAGGCGCTCGCCGCCATTCACGCAGAGGGCGAGTTGACCTGCGACGCGGGCGAAGTCTTCGATCCGATCGATGTCGTGGCGCGGGTGCCCAAAGAAGATCCGGCAGTGTACGAAATGGTGACGCGCGCGGACACCGTGGGTGTCTTTCAAATCGAGAGCCGCGCGCAGATGTCTATGTTGCCGCGCCTGAAACCCACCAAATTTTATGACCTCGTGGTCGAGGTCGCGATCGTGCGCCCCGGCCCGATTCAAGGCGGCATGGTGCACCCTTATTTGCGGCGCAGAAACGGCGAGGAAGAGGCCATCTCACCGCACCCTTCACTGACTCCGATCTTGGAGCGAACGCTCGGTGTCCCGCTCTTCCAAGAGCAAGTGATGCAAATCGCGATCGACGGCGCAGGCTATTCGGGCGGTGAGGCCGACCAATTACGAAGAGATATGGCCGCCTGGAAAAAGACTGGCCGGCTCGAGCAGCATCACGATCGGTTACTCGACGGCTTTGCCAAGAAGGGCATCAGCCGAGAGTTCGGCGAAGCCTTGTTTCAGCAGATCAAAGGCTTTGGTGAGTACGGCTTTCCGGAATCCCACGCGGCATCTTTCGCGTTGCTCGTGTACACGTCATCTTGGCAAAAGGTGCACTACCCGGCGCATTTTGCGTGTGCGTTGTTGAACTCGCAGCCCATGGGCTTCTACTCCGCGGCCACGATTTTGCACGACGCGCAGCGCCACGGCGTAGAGGTGAGGGACGTTGACGTGACGCGCAGTGAGTGGGATTCGACGCTCGAGCCCGTGCTCGCCTTCGCCAAGAGCTTACCGGCTCAGCGTTGTCCGCGTGCTTTGCGTGTCGGGCTTCGCCAAGTGAAGGGGTTATCCGAGAAGTGCGCTCGGCGCATCGAGCAAGCGCGCGTCGAGCGCCCCTTTTCGTCGCTCGACGACGCGGTCCGGCGCTCTGCTCTGCGAGACGACGAATTCGAACGGTTAGCAGAAGCCGGCGCCTTCGAAACTTTACTGCCCGGACGGCGGCAAGCGCTGTGGCGTGCGCGCGCGCCGCGAGTTTCTGGGCTTTTCGAGGGCAAAAGCTGGGCCGAGCCGGAAGTGCGCTTGCCGGCGTTGCGCGCTTCCGAGGCCTTACTCCTGGATTATCAGCACAAGAATTTGTCGGTCGCAGATCACCCGATGCATCACGTCCGGAAGGCTTTCGGGAACCGTAAGGTGCTCAGCTCGCTCGAGCTTCGCGATCGAAAAAAAGGCGAGCTGGTCAGCGTTGCCGGAGTCGTGATCTGCCGGCAGCAGCCGGGCACGGCCAGTGGCGTGGTGTTCATCACCTTGGAGG
>DATCFJ010000215.1:0-5092 GCA_036509605.1 Polyangiaceae bacterium
TACTCTTCGACTCCTTCTTGCCTTCGCGGTCGCACACGTGACCGAGCACGATGCATGTCTGAAACGGGTGCGGCACTTCGCGCATCCGGCTCAAGCCGAGCTTTTCTTGGGTGTCGCGATCGAAGACCAGCGACGAGATCATGAGCAGCGAATAGAACCAGCCGCGTGTCTGGTCGATCGCTTCACTGATGAAGTCGGCGGGGAACGCGGCGTCGAAGCGCGCCAATGAATCCGGCTGATGCGGGAAGCCCCATTGCGCAAACGGCATGCACCCGGAATCGAACCAGCAATCGATCACCTCGCCCACGCGGCGCATCTCGGCGCCGCACGTGGGGCACGGGAACGTGACGTGATCGATCCAGGGCTTGTGCACCTGCAAATGCGGGCTGAGCTCGGGATTCTTGCGCCTTTCCTCGTGGAAATAGGCGAACGCGTGCGGATTCCGAGCTTCAATCTCGGCGATGCTCGAGGGCGCGTGGCGGTGCTCCGCATCGGCGGTGCACGTCCAGACATTGAGCGGCGTGCCCCAGTAGCGCTCGCGGCTGAGCGCCCAGTCCACGTTGTTCTCCAGAAAATTCCCGAAGCGGCCGTCCTTGATGTGATCGGGCAGCCAGGTGACCGCTTGGTTGTTGGCCAGCGCGGCGTCAAGACGCGCGGTGGTGCGGATGAACCAAGCCGGCCGGGCCAGCTGGATCAGCGGATCTTCATCGGAACGCCAGCAGTACGGGTAGTCGTGGCGGTACACTTCCTCAATCACGAGCAACTGACGTTGCGTGAGATCTTGGATGATCTCGCGATCGCAGCTCTTCACCCAGCGGCCGGAAAGCGAGCCAAAATCAGGCTTGAATTCGCCGTTAGGCAGCACCGCGCACAAGAGCTCGACCGACAGCGGGTCGCTGTAGCGCGCGAGCTGCTTCCGATGCGCGTTGTGATCGTCCTCGCCGAAAGCGGGCGCGACGTGAACGATGCCCGTGCCAGTATCGAGCGTGACGAAGTCTTCGACGATCACGCGCCACCAGAGCGCGTCGTCTCCGCCGCCTTTGAGAGCCACGCGCGCGTCCCCCAAGCTCTTCGAGTAGAAATCGAATGGGGGCCGGTAGCGCTTGCCGGCAAGCTCTGCCGACGTCACGCTGCGCACGACGCTGAGCTCGCAGCCGAGCTTCTCCGCCAAGGCCGCCCGCAAGTCGCTGGCCACGATCAATTGCGAGACGCCGAGCGCGGGCAGTTGCACGGGCTTCTTGCCCTTGATTTCCAGGGCAGCGCCGAGGCGAACGACGTCGTACTGCGTGTTTGGGCGCAGCGCCGCGTAGCTGTTCGAGGGCAGTGTCCAGGGTGTCGTGGTCCACACGACGAGTGCGGTTTCCGGCTCGTCGATCAGCGGGAACGCGACGTATACGCTGGGATCGTCGACGGTTTTGTAGCCGAGGCCGACCTCGGCCGCGGACAGCGCGGTGCCGCCTTGAGCCCACCACCAAACGACCTTTTGCCCTTGGTACAAGAGGCCCTTGTTGAACAGCTCGGACAGCGCCCACCACACGCTCTCGACGTAGCTCTTGTGATACGTCACGTACGCGTCGTCCAGGCTGACCCAAAAACCAATTCGCGAGGTGAGCCGCTCCCATTCGCTCGTGTAGCGAAACACGCTCTCGATGCAGCGTTTGACGAAGGGCTCGACGCCGAATTGTTCGATCGCAGCTTTACCGTGGATGCGTAGCTCCTTCTCGACTTCGACCTCCACCGGCAGGCCGTGCGTGTCCCAGCCGCCCTTGCGCAGCACCTGCTCACCGAGCATGGCGTGGTAGCGCGGGAAGAGATCCTTCATCACGCGTGTCAGCACGTGACCGTTGTGCGGCAAGCCGTTGGCCGTGGGCGGGCCCTCGTAGAAGACGTACTTCTTGTCGGCTCCCGCGCCTTCCGCGAGCGCTTTTTCGAAAATGCCGCGCGCGCCCCACAGGTCCAAAATGCTCTGCTCGTACTTGGGAAAGTCGAGCTCAGTGGGTACGGTGTGGAACGGCGATTTCGTCATTGGGGTCGGCCTGTTGCGTGGCGTATACCATACCCGCGGCTCTTGACTCAGCACGGCGCGTGGAAGCCTCAGGCGCGCAAAATTCCGAGGGCTTCGAGCAGCGGCGCGGGATCGGCAGCGAGCGCCGCCCCAATCACGGCCACACCTGCGGCACGCGCCCGAAGACACGCGGCGGCGTTGCTCGCACTGACCGCACCCAAGGCAAACAACGCGGGGCGTCCTCCGTTGGTCTCGCCCGCGCGCTCCAGCCCGGCGAGCCCGAGCGGCGGGCGGCCCTTGCGTTCGTCGAAGATGGGAGACAGCAGGCGCGCGTCTAGCTCCGGCGCGGCGCTGTCCAATGGCTCATGGCAAGCCTGGGATAGAAATACGCTGGCGCCCAAGTAGCGGCGCGCGTCGGCGGGGCTGAGTCCGCGCTCCGGCAAGTGGAACGCTTGGCAATTGAAGGCGCGCGCCAAATCCGCACGGTCTGCGACGCCAAACACCTGCTCGCGGAGAGCGGCCAGAGCGGCCAGCTCACGCGCCAATCCCCAGCGCGCTCGCGCAGACAGCTCGTAGTCGCGCAAACAGAAGACCACACTGGCGCACCGGGCGCGCCGACCGAGCTCATCGAAGCGCGCAAGCATCAACGAGCGCGGTGCGCGGCTCGCATCGCTGAAGACGATCAGACGCGGGACGGCAAGCGCCGTCTCAGCCATTGGCGCGCCTGGGCAACAGCCGCCACCACGCAAGCAGCACCACGATCGCTAGTCCGGCGCCCACGGTGTCCGCTACCCAATCCCACGGATCGGCGGAGCGATAGGGCACGAACGCTTGGCAGACCTCGAGCAAGGCACCCAGCGCTGAAGCACCGAAGCACCCGACGAGAAGCGGCTTCTGCTGCGGCGCAGCCGGCATGAAATAGCGAGCCGCGCGTACGAGCAGAAACGACAAGCCGCCGAACGCGGCGGCGTGTAGGAGCTTGTCCGTGGGCACGAACCCCACCTCCGGCAACGCCGCCATGCGAATCAACCCGCCGTAGAAGAGAGCTGACGCGTACAGGATCGCGGGGGCCACTTGCGTAGCAAAAGACAACGAGCGGCGGCTAGATGCAGAGTCGTAGGAAACGGTCACCGGTGCTCTCGACGTTTGAGCCTTAGCGTGGCACATTTTGGAAGCGACGCGAAATGACGCATCCAGCCTCGGGCTCGCGAGCTCAAAGCGCTCCCGTCAAGACCATCGGCTTTCTGGTCGATTGGATCGACGACGCGTACCAAAACCAAATTTTGGACGGCGTGCGGGATGCCGCGCGCGACCGGCGCATTCAACTGTTGTGCTTCGCCGGCGGCGTGTTGAATAGCGAGCTCCGAGGCGGCGCGCGGCGCAACGCGACCTTCGAGCTCGTCAATGCCGAGAACGTCGACGGTCTGATTTTGATGAGCGGCACGCTCGGGAATCAGATCGGAGCGAGCCAGCTTTTGGCGTATTCGGAGCGCTTCGGTAAGCTCCCGCGCGTGAGCGTGGCCGCTCCGCTGCCGGGCATGGCCAGCGTCGTTGTGGACAATCGAACGGGTATCGAGAGTGCCATCACGCATCTGATCCGGAGCCATTCGTGTCGTGAAATCGCGTTCGTGCGCGGGCCGGAGCAGAACCTCGAGGCCGAGCTTCGTTACGAAGTGTATCGCACAGTGCTAGCGGCGCACAGTATCGAGCTCGACTCGCGCCTGGTCGCCAGTGGGGATTTTCTGACTGAGAGTGGTCGGCGTGCCGTCGCTGAGCTGTACGACCGAAGGGGCGTGCGGCCGGAAGCCATCGTCACAGCCAACGATCAAATGGCGTTGGGCGTCCTGGAAGCGCTGGCCGAAAGAAAGATCCGCGTGCCCGATGACGTGGCAGTCGTCGGCTTCGACGACATCGAGGAAGCGCGCTTCACTTCCCCACCCCTGACGACCGTGCGCCAGCCGCTCTACGAGCAAGGCCGTGAGGCGGTTCGTCTGCTGCTGAGCGAGGTGTACGGCGGCGCGCGCGGCGAGCCCGTGACGTTGCACACCGAGCTCATCGTGCGCCGTTCCTGCCGCTGTTTCGGTGATCAATTGAGTATTTCGCTAGCTGGGCTACCCAAGCGCGCCAGCTTCGAGGCCGCGTTGGTCGAGCGCCGGCAGATCGTGATGGCAGATTTGGCGCGCGCGGCGCGCGGCGGCTTCGGGGTCTTGGGCTCCGGCTGGGAGGCGCGCTTGATCGGCGCGCTCACCGGCGACTTGCGCGGTGACGGAGCACCTGCGTTCGCGAGGGGCATCGAGGAGGCGCTCCTCAAGTTGCTCGAGCAACGGGCTGATTTCAATCCGTTCCACGACATGCTGAGCGCGCTACGACGGCACCTGCTGGCCTGCCTCGAAGGCGACCCCGAACGCCGCGTCCGCGCGGAGGATTTGTTCCAGCAAGCGCGCACGCTCGTCGGTCAGGTCAGCGAGCGCGCGCAAGCGCAACAGAAGCTCGCCACCACGCGCTGGTCCGGCGCCCTCGCCCAGACCGGAGCCGCGCTGCTCGCGTGCCAGGACCTGTCTCAGCTACAGGCCGCTGTTTCGCGGCATTTTCCGGCACTGGGTGTGCAAAGCTGCTTCATATCGCTGTACGCGGAGCACCCCTCGGCGCGCGACCAGCTCGCCGTTGTCTACACCGCGGGCACGCCCTTTCAGCGTCACGACGCAGCCGCTGCGCGTCGCGCGGACCTACCGCGGTGGCTGCTCGACTCGGGGGTCTCGGGCGCGTTCTACGTGGCGACGCTCTTCTCCGGCGAGCGCGTGCTTGGCTACGCGTTGATCGACCTAGGAGCGCGCGAAGGCATCGTCTACGAAGCGTTGCGCGAGTTCTTGAGCGCCGCCGTGCGCAGCATTGTGCTCAATGCGCGTTCGCGGCAGACGGATGCGCCGCCGCCGGCGTCGGTGGATTCTCCCCCGCACCCGCCGAAGTGACACGCTTCGTGAGACCCGCAGGGGGGGAATTATTCGAGCTTGGAGTAGGCGCGCTGCGAGCGGTCAGCCACTCGACGATGGCGGCTTGCTCCACGGATCGCCCGCGCACCAGGCGCTG
>DATCFJ010000216.1:0-7923 GCA_036509605.1 Polyangiaceae bacterium
CGCCGGCGGGCTCCTCGAAGTGCCACGGTCGCGACGCCTTCGCGTGCCGTCCGTTCTCGCCACCTGGCGCGCAGAAGTGTGCGGGCGGTGAAGCGATCCGCGAGCGAATCACCTTCGGCGAAGCTCAGACGACGAGCAACCCACTGGCTGCCGTGCTGCCCGACACGCACGCTGACCTCGAGGAACCGGTCGCCCTGCCAAAGCACCAACGCGACGGCGTCGGGCTGCGCGCCTTCAGGTGTCGCGCTGGCCAGCGCGCAAACGCCTTGAGGCAGCGCTTGAGTGCAAGCTACCACCATCGCCGGCGCGTATTCCGCCGGAACGTCGGCGGGCATGACATCGATTGTCACCACCGGAGAAAGCAAGGCCGGCTCCGTAACATGCCTTTTCCAGAGCGTCATCGACGAACCGAAAATCTTACTAGAACGGCGCCGCGGGTTCGTTTGCCACTGGGAGCGGAGGCGGTTAGCCTCCTCGATTGCACGCGCGTCGGGATTGCGCGTGAATGTGGGCAGGCAAAGCGTGACGACCAGCGGCGAACCCCCAGCTCCAGTCTTCATCAGCTACGCGCGCGAGGACGCTCGGTTCGCCGATCGGCTCGCGGAGGATCTCGAGCGTCTGCAAATTCCGGTCAACGGTCGAAGTTCTTGTGCCATCGCCGCGATGCACCAGGCGATGCAGCGTTCGCCGAGCGAGAGCGGCGGGTCTTGGTCCACAGTGCTGTCATCGGGCATTGGGAGGGCTCTCTAGTTCCTAGATGAGGCGTTGACCACGAGTGCGGAGGAGGGCATCCAAGGTTCTCGGCGCGTCCGTCACCGTGGGCACGGGGGGCGACTTGTCTGCGCCCTTCTCCGAGCTCGCCGGCTTGGTCGACTGGACCGCGGCCGGTGGCGGTGAAGCCTTCAAATCGGCCGCGACGATGCTCGCGTAGGCGACGCGATATTGCGGTCCTTCGACGTACAAGCCGAGGGCGGCGGCGGCGACTACGGCGCGCCAGCGAGCTGTTGCTTCATCGCGCGCGAGCAACGGCGCCTCGGCGTGCGCAATCAGCGCGTCTTCGAGCTCGATGGCCCAACGCTCCCAGCTTTGAAACTGCTCCGCCTCGTACACGGCGTGGCACCTCACCAAACCGACAACGGAGCTGATTGGGACGCCGATTTGGGGCTTCGTCGTGGCAGCGGTGACGCTTCGTCTCAATTCGCTATGGTACGTCTTTCTGGCGCACTGGCTGCTCAACATGTTCATGGACACGCTGATTCTGTTGCACCTGGGCGTCATCCACGGATGACCCATGGCCGTGCTTCACGCGTAGCTAGGGCGCGGGCTCGGGAAGCTGCACCGCGCACGGCATTGACGCCGACGCACGCGCGGTCACCACCACATTCACCCGCAAGTAAGACTCATGCGCGTGAAGCTCGGTCAGCTCGAGCTTGTCCACTTGGCCGACGAAGCACTCTTTCGGTGTGCCGAACGTGAGATCAGAGGACAGCTTCTTCTGCACGGCCTGCAGGCGCTCGGTCAGGTCGAGGCGCAGCGCCTTGCGAGCCTCCGTTTTGATACGCTCGCCGTCCGCCATGGCCTTGAGCGAGAGCAGGAAATTGGCGGTTTCGATGGTGGGTTCGAGATCGGGTAACTCGACTTCGTTGTCGATCAGAGTGGGGTGGCCGACGAGGTACAAGTCTCCGTTGATGTCCGCGTCGATCCCGAACTCGTGCACCGGGCCTGCGATGTGCAGGCGCAGCACGAGCGCGCCCGATGACTCGTATAGCTCCGGCTTCTCCAGGTACAACTTCGGGTGCTCTTTGGAGAAGAACAGCTTGCCATCGGTGAACGCCGCGCCCAGGCCACGCGTGAGCTCCGCATAGGAAGCGACTACAGGCACCGTCACCGTAAACGGTCCCGTCGGCACCATGGCCACGTTCTCGAGAGCGGGCAGCGGCTCGGATTCGGCCTGCGGTGTGCAGGGGATGGTGATCGAGGGCGCCACGACGAGCGCGAAGTCCTTCTCGATGCCGTCGGCCAGGATCAGCGGCGCGGCCTCCACGCCGAGCACGCGTAGCTCAGCGCAACCGCTCGCGTTGTCCATTGGCAGCGGCAGCGGCTTTCGCACTCGGTCGTAGGATTCTTCGAGCAGCGGTTTGAGATCATAGGAAAAAGCTCGCAATTTCTGATCGATTTCCCCACTCACGCGCTCGAACACGCCCGCCACCTGTTCCAGGATCTTGAGCCGGCGATCGTCCGAATGCACCAACACGTCAGTGGACTGCAGCTTCATGGCATAGCCCGTGTTGATTACGGGCTCGGCAGAGATGCGCACGTCGAACGCCATGTCGATGCTGCTGATGGGGAGCCCGATGTTCGAGGCGACGCTGGTCTTGACTACGATGCGCCCGCCGGCAAACGAGACATCCAGCGGCTGGCGCGTCCAGTGATAGGGCCGCTCGCTGCCCAGCAGTGTGAATGTGCCCTCGCCAGCTTTCGGCACGACGTCTTCGAGCGACGCGCGCAGCGCTGCTCCGGACATAGCCACGTGAGCCGTCACCCGTGAAGGCGACGGATCAGCGACCAGCGGTGACGGGCGCAAGGGAGGGCGGCTCGGATAAACCGGGCCGAAACGCGTGCAGGCAGAGAGCAGAAGCAGCAAAGACGTCCAGCGCATGACCTCGGCACCTAACCACACTGCTCTCGTTGCTGTCCATGTACAGCCCGAACGCCTCGGGCGCCGCACTCTGGTTTGGTCTACTGGGGCCGATGGCGCTCGCCTTCTGCCGGCGCACTTGCTCAGCCGCGAGCGAGCAGCGCTCAACCCGCTTTGAACAGCCGTAGCGGGCTCGCTTTGGCTACCCTCAGAAAGATGGCGTCGTTCGACCACAACGCGGCCCCGGCTTCGATAGCGCACTCCGCAACGTGAGCGTCCGGCGTCGATATGGACAGGCCCTTCTTCGACAGCTGAGCGCGCAGCATGCCGACCGCCAGCCAGTGATCGAGCGGCGTCGGATGCAGCGGCAGATCTCGAAGGAGCGCTCCGAGCGAGCGTCTTTCGGTTTTGGACAGTGGTGCGCTCAGGAGCTCGGCCGCGACTATTGGAGCAAGCACAACGAGCCCGTCATGCAGGGCTTCCTCCAGCGAAGGCAAGGGTACGCCTCGGAAAAATTCTACCCAGACCGACGTGTCAACGAACAGAGCGCTCACGGGACAAATCCAGATTGACGGCCAAGCGAAGCTTTCCCTTCAACGCGATGGCCTTGGTGTACGCTCGGCGCCGCGCAAGCTGCTCTAACCCCAGCACTATCGTTTCCGTAATGCCACGCCCGCTGACTTGCTCCGCCTCGGCAAGCAGCTTGGCGGGAAGGTTGACCGTGACCCGTTTGAGCGCAGAGCCTGCCATATCAGGAGCCTGACGCTGATATGGTCAAGCGTCAATACGTGCATGCGGAATTCGCCGGTCGGTTTGGGTAGCGGGCGCGTCCGGCGCGGAGCACGCGTAGCCCGCAATGCGTCGCCGCAATCGCGCGAATCACGCGGGGGTGAGGAGCAGGGTACTCCTGCGGCAGACTGGGCGTATCCTGGGCGCCATGAACACAGCCTGGCTCGCCGGTGCTTCCGGACTCGTCGGATCGCAGCTCTTGTCGTGCCTGCTCGATGCTCCGCAGTTTGCGACGGTCGTCTCGCTCGGTCGCAAACCGCTCGCCGTGGTCAGTCCCAAGCTCACGCAGCGCAGCGTGGATTTTTCGGCGCTCGACGTCGCCGGTCTCGCGCCGCCGGATGTCGCGTTCTGCGCGCTTGGAACCACCATCGCCAAGGCCGGCAGCAAAGAGGCCTTTCGCGCGGTCGACCACGACGCGGTGCTCGCGTTCGCGCGAGCCGCGTTGGGTGCGGGCGCGCGCAGCTTCCTCGTGGTCACCGCGCTCGGCGCGAACCCGAAGTCCAGAGTGTTCTACAGCCGCGTGAAGGGTGACATCGAAGCCGATTTGCGCGCGCTCGGCTTCGCTTCGCTAGTCATCGCGCAGCCGTCGCTGCTAATGGGCGAACGCGCGGAGTCCCGGCCGATCGAGCGCGCCGCAGTGGTCGCCAGTCGTCTCTTCGGCGGCTTGCTCAAACCGTTTGCCTCGCGCCCGATCGAGGCAAACGTCGTCGCGCGCGCACTGGTCGCCGTCGCTCAAGCTTCGCCGCCCGGTGTGACCGTGTACCCGTCCGGCCAACTTCAGACGCTCGGCGCAGGCTAAGGCCAATGCTCGTGCCCGGGCTCAGCGAGTCGCAGTCTTGCTCGGGCCGGGGATTGGGAGAAAGCAGGGGCTAGGTAGGGGGAGCGGCTAGTTGGGAGCGGGAGCGGCTGCATGAATTCGCAGCGGCAATTGGTTTGGTTTGGGTAGGGGCCACAAACAAACGGGCGCGCTGCCCGTGATGGTCGGCATTGGGCAACACGGCCGCGCAGGTGTCTTCGCTGCAGCCACGCCAGCCCGACAGGGTGTACGGGAGCTTGGGGTTCGGCAGCGGTAGCGGTGGCGGCTTCGGCTTGGGACTCGGATCGTGGCCGGAGTGGGGGATGACGCACGTCCCGCGCCGGCACCGACGGTGAGCGGGGCAGTTCGGTGGGGCGCCGTCACGGGCCCTGCGCTGGCCGCTTCGGAACAACCGAAGGGGTGAAAATGGGCATGAGTCATCCCCCACCTCCGGCCACTACACTCCCTCATCACAAGCTGTTCGCTTACGAGCTGTGTCTCTTGCTCGTCAAACTGGTTAACCAAGACCTGTATCGCAGCGCGCGTCGCGCCTTCTGCTCGCTGCGGCCGCGTTGCAAGTCGCAACCGGCGTCTTTGGCGGACCGGTGCCGTTCGGTGCGCTTGCTGCGAGCAGCGCCGCGTGGCTCTTTGTGCGCTCGCGTTCGCATCCAGGCGCACTGCTCGGCATCGTTGCGGCGTGCCTCGTGGCGCTAGTCGGCGCGGGTGGACAAGCCACGTTGTGGGCCGCTCGAAGTTCCCGAGCGTCGTGTACAACGTCGTGGTTAGCGTCGTGTCGACATCCGCGGCAGACGCTCCGGCCGTGCGGCGCGCGGTGGAGCAAGCACTCGCAGCGGTCGACTGCGACGAAGGCACGGAATTGCGCCGCGTACCCGTATTCGTGGCCGCAGCGGTTGAGCGCCCGATCGACGTCGAAGCCATCGTTCGCCTGCGCGCAGGCGCGACGCTGAGCAGCGTACGCCCAGAGCTCGAGTCCAAGCTGCGGGTTGCGCTTTCGCGCACCCCGCTTTCGGCGGTGGGCCCCACGGTTCCCTGCCTGCAGCGAGTGAGCTGCCCGGGGTCGAGCAGCTCAGCTGGCGTATCGATGGCAACCCGCACGCCGACGGCGAGTCACTCTCGAACACCGGTGACGCACAGTTGCCCGTCTTGGCGCGGCTCGTCGTGCGAGAGAGCTCCCCCGACGCTGGCGCACCTGCAGACTGACGGCTGCGTGCCTGTGCGTGCTTAGGCGCTGAGCGTCTCGCGCGGGGGTGTAGCGGCGGGTCCCCTGGCCAAGGCTAGCGCGATTTCAGCGCTGTTGATGCTTCAGCCGAGGCCGCGGGGTTGGCTTCGCTCATTGCGATGGCTTCCGCATGCCAGGCGAGACACACTGCGGCGCTTCGGATGGTGCGCCTTGGTGAAAAGGGGGTGAACGTGCGTTGGGCGTGGTTACGCCCGCCCGCCTTCGCCGATGAGGCCAAGGCGCACGAGGCGTTCCTGCTGCACGTGATCGTCTGGTCGATGGTGCTGGTGCCGCTGCCGTACTTGTTCTTCAGCTTGCTTCGCACTCCTCAGTTCTCGGGGCGCGCATTGGTTCAAAGCGCGGCCGGGGAAGCGATCAACGTCGTGCTCTTGCTGTTTCTAAGGCGGGGCTGGGTTCGCCTCGCTTCGATTCTGGAAGTGGCGACCCTGTTTGGTTTCATGTCGGCTACCGCTTGGACGCTCGGAGGCGTCGAGAGCCCGGGCTACCAGCTGGGTTACGCCCTCGCGATCGTGATCGCCGGCGTATTGATTGGGCTCCGCGGCGCCGCCGTGGTGTGCGTGGCGGCGCTCGTCAGCGGCTTTCTGATGCAATCGCGCGGCGTGGCAGAGCCACTAGCTGTGTCTCAACGCGCGTCGATCTGGATCGTCAGCGCGGTCATCTTTCCGGTGATCGCCGTCGTGCAGTACCTGGCGAGCCGGACCGTGCGTATGGCGCTCCAGCGCGCCAGTGTCGGCGAGCAGAAGTTTCGCCTTTTGGCGGAGGCTTCGTTCGAAGGCATCATCGTTCATGATCAGGGTCTGATCGTGGAGGCCAATCAGCGCTGCGCCGAGCTATTCGGCTTCGAGCGCGCCAAGGATTTGGTCGGTATCGCCTCGGCTCGCCTTTTCGCAGCGGAGTTCTCGGCGGAGGTCACTTGTGTGCGCTCGGATGGCTCGGCGTTTCCGGCCGAGGTTCAGACGCGGGCCATCGAATACGAGGGCAAAATCCGGCAAGCCGTAGCAATGCGTGACATCACCGAGCGCAAGCGTGCGGCGGCAGAGCAGCTGCAGCTCGAGCAGCGGCTGGCCCAGGCGCGGCGCTTGGAGTCAATCGGGCGGCTCGCCGGCGGTGTGGCGCACGACTTCAACAATTTGCTCACCGCCATCATCGGTAACGTCTCTCTGCTGCAGGACGAAACCCGCGGCGACCCGCGCATTGCTGACCGCCTCGCGGAAGTCATGGAAGCTTCGGAAGGTGCGGCCCGGCTCACGCGGCAATTGCTCGCCGTTGGCCAAAAGCAAATCACCCGCCCAGAGCCGCTCGATCCGAATCAAGTCATTGGCAACACGCAGCGGCTGCTCTTGCGCTTGCTCGGCAATCAAGTGGACGTCCATACTCGTCTGGGTCAGAGCGTCGGTCAGGTCGTCATGGACGCGACGCAGCTGGAGCAGATCCTCGTCAACTTGTGCGTCAACGCGCGTGACGCGATGCCTAGCGGCGGCGGCCTCGAAATCAGAACCGACGTGACCACGCGCGGCGAGGACGACGCGCGTGGCTTCGCGGATGCAGCGCCAGGGCAGTTCGTGCGAATCAGCGTCTCTGACACCGGGCTCGGGATGTCGGAGTCCGTGCTGGCGCACGTGTTCGAGCCATTTTTTACGACTAAAGAGCCCGGGCAAGGCACGGGCCTCGGGCTGGCAACGGTGCACGGCATCGTGGTTCAAAACAACGGCTTCATCCGAATTTCGTCTGAGCTCGGCAAGGGCACGCGCGTCGAGATTTGCTTGCCGCGTGCAGCTTAATGCGCGGAACGTTCCAGTCTAGTCTTCGCGTCTTCGGTCTAGGTTGAGCGGCGGAGCGACCGAAGCGGCTACGGAACTTGCGCGAGCCCACACCGCGCTTGCGTCGCGCGGACACATTTTCAGCGCGTTCCTTCGGAGACTGGCCAGCACACCAGTGTCGCCACGACGATGAGCCTTTCCACCATGTCCAAGAGCTGGGGAGGCCGCACTCCGCTTGCTCGCACAGGCCGCGCCGGGGAGCGAGCTCGATCGAGTTGCCCCAGCAATCTTCAAGCGGCTCGGAGCTAACGACCAGCTCGCCGCGTGTCTCGAGCGCACACCAATGCTCATGGACGCTGACTACGCCGAGTGGCTCAAGCGCGTGGAGCAGGGCTGAGTCTCGGCGGGTTTAGATTTTTGTTGATGGTCACCGAGGACTCACTAGGCGGCGGAGCCTTCGGCGTCGAGGTTCGGGCGATAGCCATGCGTGCGGAACGGCACGTCGAGCTCGCGGCAAACTTCGCTGACCACTTCTGGCGCGTGATAGTAATTCTGGAGCTGTGCGATGCGCTCGCCGCTGACGCCGACGCGGACGACCGCGTGCACTTCGTCGCCCGACCACCACAGGAAGATAGACTCTCCGCGGTATGCACGCAGCTCGCAGCGCGGCGCCGACGTG
>DATCFJ010000217.1:0-5216 GCA_036509605.1 Polyangiaceae bacterium
GGGCTACGTCTTCCGCGACAACGACGACACGCACTTCTACGCGATCCCCGCGGGCTCGGTCGTCGCTCCGGGCGCGTACCTCGTGCTCGACACGCTGACGGCCAGCACTCCAGGCGGTTTCAACTTCGGTCTGGGCGGCACGGACGCGACGCGCCTCTATCTTCCCGACGGCGTGACGATCGTCGACACGTATAACTGGACGGCTCACGCGACTACGACCTATGGCCGCTGCCCCAACGGCACCGGCCCATTCGTCACGACCGCCAGCAGCACCAAAGGCGCCGCGAACGACTGCGGTAGCACTGCTGGTACAGGCGGGGCGGGTGGTACGGGCGGGGCCGGCGGCGCCGCGGGAGCGGGGACGGGCGGTTCCGGTGGCGCGGCTGGCAGTGCAGGAAACGGCGGCTCGGCCGGGACCACGTCCGCATTCAACAGCTGGCCCGGCGGCAACGCCGTCATCACCGTCGACCCGGTGAACACTTACGCGAGCAATCTGAGCGGCTTGATCTACGAGCCCGCACAGGGCGCAACGCCGCCGGTGTTGTGGGGCGTGCAAAACGGGCCCTCCAAGTTGTACCGCTTGCTGTTCGACGGCACGAACTGGGTCTCCGACACCGGCAACGGTTGGGCTGCGGGCAAGACCGAGCTGTACACGACCGGCACGGGCGGTCCGGATTCGGAAGGCGTGACCAAAGCCGCCTTCGGTAGCACGGGCTTGTACGTGTCGACCGAACGCGACAACACGAACAACACCGTCAGCCGCCTCAGCGTGCTCTTGTTCGATAGCAGCACGTCGGACGCGACCCTCACCGCAACTCGCGATTGGAATCTGACTGCCGATCTCCCGGTGGCGGGCGCGAACCTCGGTCTCGAAGCGATCGCTTGGGTGCCTGACGCGTACCTCGTGTCCAAAGGCTTTCTCGACGAGAGCACGAATCAAGCGTACGACCCGACGCTTTATGCCGATCACGCGGGCGGCATCTTCTTCGTCGGCCTCGAACAAAACGGGCTCATTTACGGCTACGCGTTGGACCACGTCGGCGGTGGTTTTACGCGCGTGGCGACTATCGCTAGCGGCAATCCGTCGATTATGGATCTCTCCTTCGATCGCGACGTCGGCTACCTCTGGGCCGCCTGTGACGATACCTGCCAGGGTCGTACGAACGTGCTCGACGTCGACACGCGCGTGGGCTCACAGACGCGCGGCAAGTTCTACATTCGCCAAGGCTTCGAGCGCCCGAGCACCATGGGCAACTTCAACAACGAAGGCTTCACCGTCACGCCCGAGGCGACCTGCGTTTCCGGTTTCAAGTCCGTGTTCTACGCGGACGACAACAGCGACGCCGGTCACGCGATCCGTCGTGACTCGATCCCGTGCGGCGCTTTTCTCTGAACGAGACTGAGTGAGACACGTGCGGGCGGCGGTCGATAGCCGCCGCTCGCGTTTCCTAAACGCTTCGGATTGCGCTTTGGCACGCGGCATTTGTGTGCCAATTCAATGTCTTGTCGCTGACCGCAAAAGCATCGCTAAACTCGCACTCGAGTCGTCCGTTCTAGAGCTTCGCAATGCGACCCACTCCCTCTGACAACCTCCAAGATCCGGACCTCGTCGAAACGATTCCAGCGACTGACTTGGTCGAGGCGGAACGCGCCACGACGAATCCCGACAGCTGGGACAGCGAAGCGCCAACGGCCGTCCACGCGCGCCGCCCGTTGTTCGCCGGTCCGCCGCGCCTGCCGACGGCCTGATTTCGCCCGCGTCTCGGGACGTCGGCGCGAGCGGTTTGCGGGACCTGCTCCCCGGCACTACGTTGCCCCGCAATGCAGGTCACGATTGTTCCGTGTCTGAAAGACAACTACGCTTACCTGTTGGTGTCGCCCGGCTCCAAGCGAGCGGTGATCGTCGACCCAGGTGAGGCTGAGCCCGTCCTTAGCGCGCTCGCTGCGCAGGGCCTGACCCTGAGCGCGGTGCTCGCAACGCATCACCACCCAGACCATGTCGGGGGTACGCGCGAGCTGGCTCAGCGCTTCCCGGGTTTGCGCGTGTTCGGTCACGCGTCGGATCGCGGGCGCATCCCCGAGCAGACCGAGTTTCTGGAGCACGGCACGTCGGTCTCCGTGGAGGGGCTGTCGTTTCGCGTGCTGCACATCCCGGGTCATACGCTCGGCGCTGTCGCGTATGCGGGCGAAGGCGCGGTGTTCACCGGTGACACGCTGTTCGCTGCGGGTTGCGGTCGTCTCTTCGAGGGCACGCCCGCGCAGATGTACGAGTCGCTCAACGTGACGTTGTCCGCGTTGCCCGACGACACACTCGTGTACTGCGGTCACGAATACACCGCTTCCAATCTGCGCTTCGCGGCCCACGTCGAGCCCAGCAATGCGGCTGTCTCGGCCAAGCTCCTGCGCGTCACGGAGCTTCGCGCCAAGGGCGCGCCCACTGTGCCGTCCACGCTCGCCGAAGAAAAGGCGACCAACCCTTTCATGCGCTGTGACAGCGCAGAGATCATCGCGAGCCTGTCCAGCGCGCTCTCCGGTGATCGCTCTCCCGCCGCCATCTTAGGGGCCGTGCGTGCCGCCAAAGACAAGTTCTAGAGGCCGGCTCACGGTCGCATGCTGGCTCGCTGTGGCGAGCGCTTCTCTGCCTGCTCTGTCTGCTCTGTCTGCTCTGTCTGCGTGCAAGCGCCATGCGCCGCCCGGCTCGGACGCCGCGCGCAGCGCGCAATCGTTGGCGGGCCCAGTGCATTCGAGTAATGGAGTCGCGATGTTGCCCGCGCAAGAATTGACCTGGGATTACCCCGAGACCGAGCTCGGGCCGATGCGCGTCGTGGTGCTCATCCCCGAGCGTGAGGCGAAGGCGCGTTTGCCGGTGCTGGTCGCGATGCACGGCCGCGGTGAAGCGCTCAAAGGTCCCGAAGCCGGCGCGCGCGGCTGGGTCGACGACTACTGGTTGCCGACGAGCATCGAACGGCTGCACCGGCCACCGCTGACGCTCGAGGACTTCCGCGGTTTCGCCGACGACACGCGCCTTTCGCGTCTCAATGCGAGCCTCGCTGAGCGCCCGTATCAGGGTTTGATCGTGGTCTGCCCGTACACTCCCGACATCCTGCCCGCTGACGAGCCCATCGACAAAGCTTTGCCTCTCGCGCGCTTCGTCGTCGACACGGTCTTGCCGCGCGCCTACCGTGAAACCCCAGCCATTGGCACACCCGAAACCACCGGCGTGGACGGCGTGAGCT
Organism: Polyangiaceae bacterium; assembly: GCA_036509605.1. Lineage (GTDB taxonomy): Bacteria > Myxococcota_A > Polyangia > Polyangiales > Polyangiaceae > PMG-095. The sequence goes on from DATCFJ010000217.1 coordinate 3,237, forward strand.
TGGGCGGCCGGGCCGCGCTCGGCATTGGCTTGTTGCGGCCCAAAGCCTTCGCAGTGGTGGCCTCCGAGCAAGCTGCCGTGCGCAGCGACAATTCGGAGGACATCATTCGCCGCGCGCGCGCAGCCTTGGCGCAAAAGCCCGACCTATACGTACGGCTACTAACCAGCAGCGACGACTACTTCATCAAAGCCAATCAGGGCCTCGCCGAAGCACTCTCCGCAGCTGGGATTCGCACCGAGATCGTGACCGTCCCAGGCCCTCACGACTACATCTTCAATCGAGGACCCGGTGCCTACGAAATGCTCATGTTCCACGACCGCGTGCTACGCGGCCAGCCTGAATTTTGAGGTTCTTATTTGGGGTGCTCCTGTGCGGCTCGAATGCGCAGATTCGAAATCGGTCGACGGCGCGCGCGCTCACCCAGGGGCCTGCCACTGAAGAGCACCCCCCCCATGGCTTGAGAGCGCCGGGGCGGTCTCGTGCCCTCCCATGGGAGCCGATCCACGTCGGTCTTCCGACGTAAAACGAGGTTCTCGCGGGCATCTTAGACGCCGCAGAAGCGCGTCCCATGCAAAAGTTTTGCATCTGGGGCGCGCGCGAAAGGCGCCGACCCGCAATCGCGAAGGCGAGCTCCCTCGCGTGCAGCCGCTCAACCGAATGCTTCGGCTTCGAGCAACTCAGAGAGCGTTCGCACACTGGCACCGCTCGCATGATCGAAGCGCACACCGAGCCGCGCTCCGCCGGGTTCGAGCGAGTGCTCCCAAGCGACTGCGCCGATCAACGTCAGTGGATCCCACAAGTGCGGCGTATCGATCACGAGCTCCACTGCAGTGCCCGCTGGTACCGAGTCCGAGGTCTCGACACACGCACCACCCAAACCTAAATCGATCACGCGCACGTCGCGGTTCCAATTCACGTCGTTGTCGGCGGCGCGTAGCGCGCCAGGCAAGCTGACGCTTTTGCGCGATTGGGACCGGAAGTGCGTGGCGCGCAGCGAATCAGCTTGATTCATAAATTCCGCTAGGGGCAGAATTCCGGGCGCGGCATTTGCGGCCGGGATCCTAACTAGTTGGGGTTCTTGGAATGGGTCCGGTACGATAGCGTGCCCTACTCGGGTCGGCGAAGCCCTGGCGAAGTCCGCGGGTTTGCTGAGCCTGAACAGGTTTGGAGCAAAGCGTCCATGAGTCAGGATACTCGAAAAGACCCCCGCGCAAAGGTGCTCACCATGACCGTCCGCTACAAGAGCGCGACGCTGGATGAGTTCATCGAGCACCACTCGTACGACGTCAGCCGTGGCGGCATGTTCATCAAGACGCCGTCGCCCTTTCCGCCGGGCACCTTGCTCAAGTTCGAGGTGAAAATCGCCGCCGATCAGAAGGTGATTCAGGGCGTCGGGCGCGTGGTCTGGAAGCGTGACAGCGAAACCCACGGCGACGCTCGCCCCGCCGGCATGGGCGTGAAGTTCATCAAGATTGACGACGCTTCGCGCAAAGTGATCGACGCTCTGGTCGAGTCTCGCGGTGACGCCAGCAGCGCGTACGAAGCGGGCGGTGGCGACACCGGCCAAGTGCCGACGCCGGCCCCCGCGGCCGCGGCCATGTCCTCGAAGGCTCCAGGCGTCCTGGGTGAGCCACCGAAAATGCCGTCTGCGCGCAAGCAGACCATGATCGGCCTCGGCGCGATGAACCCGTCGAATCGTCCGCCGGTGGTTGCCCCGGTTGCGGACAAGCCCGTGCCCTCGTTCTTCCCGGATACGAAGTCCGAGGCCGACATGCCGGCACCGGAAGATCGCACCGTGATGAAGCAGGCGCGCGAGCTCTTGCAAGACGCACTGGCGCAAACCGGCAGCTCCATGGAAGAGGTCGCGGCCCCGCCGAAGTATGCCGATCCGCCCGCTGCGCCGGTCTCCGCAGGCCAGCCTCCGGCGGCCGCAGTATCGACCACGCCGCGTTCCGAGCCGCCGAGCAAAGGCCCGGCATC
>DATCFJ010000218.1:0-3285 GCA_036509605.1 Polyangiaceae bacterium
CGGTTGCCCACCGGGCGGCTGGCCACCGGGCGGACCATAGCCACCGGGCGGCTGGCCACCGGGTGGACCGTAACCGCCGGGCGGACCGTAGCCCCCTGGACCTTGCCCGCCTGGTGGTCCGTAGCCTCCGGGCGGATAGCCTCCGCCTTGGGCGTGGCGTGAGCCTTGTGCGCTGGTCATCGTTGCTCCTCGAAATGGTGACTCGCCCGCGTCAACGCGCGAGAGTAGGACAAAAGTCTGTTGCTACTCCAATGTATTTGCCGCGCGCGCGTCTGGCTGCTGCTTAGCCTCGGTTTGCCGGCCTGCGGCAAGCGCGACCAGGCTCCGGCCCCACCGCTTCACCAGAGCTACGTGCGCGGCGATCGCGTCGTGGTGGAGCAGGCTGCGGCGCAATTCTTTGAAGGCCGCGTGCTCGCGGTCACCGGCGATCAGCTACGCCTGCAAGCTGCGGGCGACAACGACTCCGTAAACGTGGCCGCCAGCGATGTGTATCGCTTGCCGCCCGAGCCACGCGAGCTTTCCGCGGGGGCGCTTGCCATCTGCGGGCGCGCTGCGGCGTGGTCGCCGTGTCGCATTCAGAAGCTGAATGGCAAAGCCGTCAGCGCCGGCACTGCGAACGGTGAAGCCTTCGAGCTACAGCGCGATCACTTACTTTTGCCGTCCCCGCTGACGGAGCTCAACCTGAAACGCTACTTCGAACGCAGCGAGGCGCAGCTCAGCTTCGAACGTGACGCGCAGCAGGCCGGCGAGCCCCGGCCCGATGCCAACTGGCACCCGAGTCTCCGCGAGCGCTTGCTGGTCAAATCGGGGCCTGACTGGTTCACTGGTTACGTGCGCGAGCTCGGCGACGACACCGTGACCGTCGCGCTCAACGCCGGGCGGCGCACCGTGACCGTGCCCGTCTCTGCGCTCGCTCCGGAGCCTCCGACGAGCGTCGTCGCCGACTTGCGGCGCGGGGACTTCGTGCTGTTCCGACCGGAAGCGGCCTCTGAGCCCTGGGCTCGTTGGCAAATTCGGGCGGTGAACGACGCCGAAATCAAGCTCATCGACGCGGGTGGCGTGTCGAAATCCGCGTCCGTGCGGGACGTTGTGCTGCTCAGACCCTGATGCGCCTCAGTGCGCGGGTGTCGACATGTGCGTCGCCGATAGCGCTTCGCCGTGACCTGCTAGAACCCGTAGCTCCGCGCGAGCGTGCACGGTTCCGCCCGAGCGCGCATCGACGGCGCAAGCTCGCGCGCTCGTCGCGTGCGTGCCGCGCGCCAGCGCGAGCTCTTCGCCCGAGGTCATGTCGACTAAGCGTACCTCGGCGCCGGTGCTGCCCGCGCCCAGCGCCAACGTCAGCTCGACGCAGCGGCCGAGCGGCACCAAGAGCTCTTCGCTCTCGAGATGCTCGGGGCTCAAGTTGTGGCGCGTGACCTTGCCGGCTTGTGCGCCGCTGCGGATCAAACCGTGCTCGAGCATGTGCGTCAATAAGCGCCCGGCAGCCAGCGGAGAGCCCGGCAACACGGCTGGGGCCTCCGGTTCGGCGCGAACTTCCACGCTGTATTCGCCAGGGCGGACCAAGCTCTCGGTGTCGAGGCGCACCGGCCCGCCGCCGGAGCACGCGAACAAGACCGGCGCCGCGCGGCCGTTGCTCTCGGCGATCAGCGAATCATCGGCGCTCCACAGGCGGGCGGACATGTCGCGCATCGGCGCACCAGCAAGGATATCCAAGCGCGAGCAGCCCTTGGGCAGCGCGAATGCCGCGCTGTCGAGCCGGCCAGGCTCCAAGAGGCCTGTCTTGACGACCTTGGCTTTCGGATAGCCGAGCCCCTCGAGGCGCGCCGCGTTCTTCTGGCGCGCGTCATCCAAGGAGCCGGTCTCGTAGCGCTCGATGCGCCAAGCGTCGTCGACGTCGTTCGCAGTGCCCGGTTCGGTTTGCGACAGCACGAGCACCGCGACACCGCGACCGCCTTGTGGCCGCAGCTCCAGGTTCACCACGCTGGTCTCCGGCGAACAGACGATCAACGAGCGGTCCCGGCCGAGGGCAGCAGCGCGGCCGAGGATTTGGCCACTCTCGTCGAGCGCAGAGAGCTCGATATGGGACAGCTCGTCGCTCGCCAGCAGCAGCGCGTTCAGGCAGCGATTTTCTTCGACGGTCGCGCTCAGGCGCGTCGGGATGCGCGCGTCGAGCGGTACCGCGACGCGGCGTACGTCGAGCCATTTGCCGCCCAGGCGTTGGCGGTGCTCGGCGATCCGTTCAGCGAGCCCGGGCCACGCTGCCAAGCGCGATTCGTTTTCGGCCTGGCTGTGCCGCGCGTGATACTTTTGGGCCGCCAGCTCGGCGTCCTTGGGCGGGATGCGCTCGACGCCAACCGCGACCAAGCCGTGCCCCGACGCGATGCGCGCCGAAACATAGACGCGTGTCGGATGCGGCGGACACACCAGCAGGGCGGGGGTCTTGTCCGGTCCTTCGTCTAACCCGAGCACCGCGCCATCCTCACCGTAGGCTGACAAATCTAGGTCTTCGATGGTGTCGGTGCCGCGCGCGATGAACACGGCGCACGAGCTAGCAGGCACATCGACCAGCGTCGCTACGCGGTCTCCCGCGACCCCGGCTTCGACTGCGACCACTTCACTCTCGCGCTCGGGCCGAAACCAGGCGCGGGTGTCGGGTTGCCCCGGGGCTTTGCCGAACGCGCCGAGCGGGGCGGCCTGTGCGGTGAGGGGCGCGCGGGTGTGTGAACAGGCCAAGCTGAGCGCGGCCGTAAGGATGACTACGGCTGAAGCAACGACGCTACGAACGTTCAATGCTCCTCGCTCTCGAGTGGGGCGCGCCCGGACTCCCAAACAGCGAGTAGCCAAGCAAGGTTCGAGCCCTCACCGTTCACATGGAGCGTAGCTTGCGTCGCGCCGCGTGCGCAAAACGAGACGCTGCTGCCCTCCGTGTCCGAGGCGCCGCGCGCTTGCTGCCCCGGCATACGCGCGTTGCTAGACAGCGACAGTACTCGCGCTTCGCCGCGCAGCGGCGCGAGCAGCGCGGTGTAGCAAGCGTCAGGCTCCACCTCGAGCGGCAGCGTCGTGCTGCCCTGGACGCCGAGCGACTCGTAGATGGGCTGGTTTTGTGGCCGAAAATGCGTGCTGCGCGCGACCCGACCGAAGCTTGCGCGCGCTTCCGGGCCCCAGGCGCTTGGCAAACCAGCGGGCAAATCCCAGCGAGCGCGCAGCAGCGTGAGCGCCGAGCTCGGCGCCGCGCCGATGAAGCGCAACTCGAGCGTCGCGGCCTCGCCGGTGCAATAGCTCACG
>DATCFJ010000219.1:0-6842 GCA_036509605.1 Polyangiaceae bacterium
TCAAGCCGACCGCGCTCAGGTAGCCGCTGACCACGAAGAACACCTGCACTGCGAGCCGCGCGTGATGCGCGAGGCCGTCGATCAGTGAGCTTGCTACGTCATGCGCAGAGTCCGAGAGCGGACCGTAGAACGCAAGGTGATGCCAGACAATCGCCTGCGACGACAGCGCACGCAGCAGATCCAGAAACGGTAGGCGCGAGTCGACGTCCTTCAAAACCCAACCACCAAGGCGAGCGCGTCCTAACACGGGCTCGCTGCGGCGCGCTCGGTCGAAGTCTTGCGCGGCTCGAGTTTCAGTGAGGTTTCACAGCGTCGAGGAGAATTTCCCTGCAGCTACCAGCAGATACAGGACACGCAGGGTGCCTTGGAAGTACGGCGCGTCGTCCAAATTCTTCGCGTTCAGCCAGCCGCTCATGTAGCTGTCGAACTTTCCTTGCTCGTAGCCACCAGAGAGCGCGAACGAGCCGATGAAGGCGCTGTTTTGCGCCTGCGCGGCTTTCGGCAAGCCGCCGTGCGCGTCGACCCAGCTCGAAATGTTCTGCATGAAGGTCTCGGCGCGCGTGTCGCCTGACCAGCCGTAGTCGACCGCCACACGCCAGGGCGTGCGGCACGCATCGTACGAATAGGACGAGCCGTCGTCGCTGCCGTCTGGCCCGCTCCAGTCCGGAACCAGGTTGGCCATGCGGGCTTGGTAGAGGGCGTACAGCTGATACGAACCGTCGCCGAGCGCGGTCCAGGTCGCGGCTTGGTCTGGGAAATAGTGCGCGAACACCTTGTAGTAGCCGGGCGAGAAATACGACGGATTGATGCGCGGGTCTTGGCCGTCGCTGCAACCACCGAAGGCGTCCCCAGGGCGCAGCACGCGCCGCCCGCTGCACGTGTCTGATTCGAACTGCGCAATCTTACCGGACAGAGCTTGCGCCTTGGTTTGGTAGCCGCCGTTTGGCCAGCGCGCTGCTGCTTGAACCAAAGCCATCGCGACGTCTAAATCAGCGTCAGTCGCGGCGCTTTGCTTACTGTCGCCGGGAGCTTCGCACTTGTCGGTCATCCAATTCATCAGACCGTTGGTGTCGAGATGCTCTTGGTAGTACTTCCACAAGCCGTCGAACAAGGTCTGATCGGCCATGGCCGCGGCGAGCAGCATGCCGTAACCGATGCCCTCGGAAACGACTTTGCCGTTCTCGTTGACCACGACCCACGAGCCGGCGGTGCACGACTCAGCGTGCGCAGCCTTCCAGTTGGCATACTCGGTCTGCAATTGCTCGTCGCTGAGAGTCGCTGATTTGGCGCTGTTCCAGGTGGCGGGCTTGCTCGCCGAATTCAGCCCCGCTGGGCCCCCGCCGTTGGCGAGGCTCGCCTTGCCCGAGGAACCGCCCCCGGCGCTGTCGATTGAGCCCGCCGCACCTTCGTTGCGCCCGGGCTTAGCGCCGCCTGACGCCGCACCGGAGCCACCCGCGCTCGAAGTCGCGGACGCGTCGCCGCCCGAGCTACTCCCGCAAGCGGCGAGAAACAGCGGCAAAAATAGACTAACCTTCATACATAAGCGAAGTCTCATCAAAGCTATGACGTTACTCTGGCGCTAGATGCCTGCGCTGGCCATACCAATCGCATGGCGAGCAGCCGCAATGTGGTCAAGATCGGTACTCTGTCGTACCTCGCCAGGCATTTCGCTGTGCCCTGTGGACCGCGCGCTTCAGTCGGCGAGTCGCGCGGACTCGAGCGCGGCGGGTAACAAGGAGCTGCCGTTGTTAGCCGCTTTGGATACGATGCTCCAAGTACGAAGCTGCGCGTCGCTCGGTAACTCATGCTCACCCGGAACCCGCCGACGGTACGTACCATCGGCAGACATTTCGTAGGCGCGCAAGTTGTCGAGCTCGAGCGGCACTAGGCACTCGTTGCGGATGCGCGTGCGGATCGCTTCGCTCTTCACGGGAAACAGCACCTCGACGCGGCGGTCGAGGTTGCGCGGCATCCAATCGGCGGACGACAGGAAAAAGTCCTCCTCACCCTCCGGGCCAAACAGAAAAACGCGCTCGTGCTCCAAAAAGCGGCCCAGCAGCGAACGCACCGCGATGCGTTCGGAGACACCGGGAACACCGGGGCGCAAGCAACACACCCCCCGCACGACGAGCTCGATGGTAACTCCAGCGCAGGACGCGCGGTACAGCTCGCGAATCATCTCCGGATCGACGAGCGCATTCAACTTGCCGAAGATGCGCGCGGGCAGACCGGCGCGCGCGCGCGCGGCTTGCTCGCGAACGCGCGCGAGCAACGTGGAGCGCAACGTCACAGGTGCAACCGCCAGCTTGCGATAGCTGAAGCTGGTGGAGAACCCCGACAGCGAGTTGAACAGCTCCGAGGCGTCCTCGCCGATCTCGGGATCCACGGTGAACAGACCGGTGTCCGTATAGAAGCGAGCGGTGGTCGCGTTGTAGTTGCCCGTCGATAGGTGCACGTAGCGACGAAGCTCGGCGCCTTCTCGGCGCACCACGAGCAACACTTTGGCGTGCGTCTTGAGCCCGGCCGCGCCGTAAAATACATGCACGCCGGCGCGTTCCAACGCGCGCGCCCAGCCAATGTTGTTTTCCTCGTCGAAACGAGCCTTCAGCTCGATCGAAACGGCGACTTGCTTGCCGTTTTCGGCGGCCCGCATCAAGGCCCGAACCGCCTCCGAGTTCGAGCCCGCACGATACAGCGTCATCTTGATCGCGAGCACGTTCGGATCTTCGGCGGCCCGTCGCAGAAAGGTGAGCACCGGAGTGAACGCCTCATACGGGTGATGCAGGAGGATATCGGCTTGGCGAATGGCGTCGAACGGGTCGGCAAGCTCGCTCAGCTCGTGCGGGACGCGCGAAGGGAGCGGCGCGTCGTGCAATTCGGCGCGCTGAATCTGCGCGAGCGCCATCAAACCCGAGAGCCCGAGCAGGCCGGGCGTCTCGTACACGTCGTCTTCGTCGATCTCGAGCTTCTCCAGGAACAATTTACGGATCCTGTCCGGCACTCCGGGCGACAGCTCTAGCCGCACAGCCGCACCGAAGCGCCGCTTACGCAGCTCGCGATCGATGGTGGCCAACAAGTCTGCTGCTTCGTCTTCGAGAATGTCGAGATCCATGTCGCGCGTGACACGAAACGGGTAGCACCCGACGACGTCCACTCCGGGAAACAAATCGTGCAGATTGCCCGCGATTAGCTGCTCTATCGCGACGTAGTCCGCAGCTCCGGTCGGTCCTCGTCCGTCATGATTCGGGGTCTCGATCAGCACGAAGCGAGGCAAGCTCTCGGGCACTTTGATGCGCGCAAAGCGGCGCTCGGCGGTGAGCGGATTCTCGGCCTCGACCGCCAACGACAACGACAGGTTCGACAGAAACGGAAACGGATGCAGCGGGTCGACCGCAAGTGGGGTCAGCACCGGGAACACAGCTCGACGAAAATACGCGCGTGCCCAGGTTTGCTGCTCCGGCGAGAGCTCTGCATACGGGCGCACTCGGATCTCGTTCTTGGTCAGCTCGGGCAGCAGCTCGCAGAGCCAGAGCGAAACGGCTTCATGCGTGAGACGCGACACGGTCGAACGGATCCGGGTGAGCTGCTCGACCGCGGTCAAGCCGTCCGGCGCGGTACTGAGCGCACGGGACTCCAGCTGCTCGTGCAAGCCGGACACGCGAATCATGAAGAACTCGTCCAGGTTCGAGCCGAAGATGGCCAGGAACTTGAGCCGCTCCAAGAGTGGCCAGCTCGCGTCTTTGGCCTGGTCGAGCACGCGCTCGTTGAACGCAAGCCACGCGAGCTCGCGATTGACGTATAGCTCGGGGTTGCGAAATTCGCCGTCGGCGAAGCTCTGGTCGGAAGACATGGGTTTACTCTGGAGCAGGTGGTGAAAAGGACGCACAGTGTCGCCCGCGCGTGAGACATTCACGTCACGAGCCCGCGGCGCAACAAGAAATCCAGAGCTCCCATCCCTAGGCTCCGCCCGCAGCCGTGTCACCTTACCGTCACCCAATGGACACCATCCGCCCCTGCGCGAAGCGCCTGGCACTGCTCGCCGCGCTACTGGCGCCGGCCGCGCACGCCAATGGTGCTTTCCCTGCGGTCAGCCAACTCGTCGCAGACCCGAGCGCCCCGGCGCACCTCGTGCTGCGCTCGAACTTCGGCCTGCTCAGCACGCGAGACGGCGGCGCGAACTGAGATCTAGTTTATGAAGGCGGCGTCGGGTACCAAAACGTCGAGCCGCCGATCCACGAGCAGACAGACAGACCTTAGGCCTCACGGCGGCTGCGCGCTCGGCACCGTACCGAGCCCGCGCGGCGTCTGCCTGTGGGGGCTCGCCACGTTGTTCGTGCTCTTCCGTCGCCGCAAGGCACGGGTACCGCAATCAGCAACCCGGGCGAATCCGGCCGCTTCGTGGCGCTGGTTCGCATCTTGCTGAGCCAGCTTTCGAAGCGCGCGCTCCTTCACTCAAGACGCTGATTTTCGAGCGGAATCGCGGACTTGTAGTCGGGTAGTTTCGCCCCGCGTAGAATTGTGCCCCGACCTATTTTTGGTACGGTGCGCGCCTGCTGGCGCGCACCGTGACAAGTCCGCGCCGCTGGCGTACGTCGCTGCCGCTGGCACGACGCGTGCCTAGGGAAGGCTCCGATGCTCGAGCGACTGCTTGATTTCTCTCTTTCTCATCGTATCGCCACTTTCGTTCTTGCTGCAGTGCTCCTGGGCTGCGGGCTATTCGCGTTCAAGAACCTGACCATCGAGGCATTTCCCGATCCGACCGACACCCAGGTCCAAATCATCACGTTGTTCTCCGGACAACCGACCGAAGAGGTCGAGCGTCGGGTTTCGCTGCCCCTGGAGCGGGCGCTCAACGGCACACCAGGCTTGACTCGTCTGCGCAGCATCTCGTTGTTCGGGCTCTCGTTCGTGACGATGACGTTCGACGACGCGACCGACCCGATGCGCGCCCGTCAGCAAGTCACCGAACGCATGGCAGACGCTTCGCTGCCAAGCGAAGCGCACCCGACTCTCGGCCCGTACGCCACGCCCATCGGCGAAATCTATCGCTACACGCTGGAGAGCACGAAGTCCGACCCAATGACCCTGCGCACGCTGCAGGACTGGGTGGTCTCGCCGCGCCTGCTGCAGGTGCCCGGCGTCGCCGACGTCGTGTCCTACGGCGGCCTCGTACGCGAGGTTCACGTCGAACCGGACGTCAGCAAAATGGTCGATTTGGGCGTCAATTTGAATGATGTCTTCGACGCGCTGAAAAAGGCGAGCGCCAACGCCACGGGCGGCTACGTCGAGCGCGGCGCAGAAATGTTCGTCATCCGCAGCCTCGGTATCTTCAGCAGCATCGAGGATCTGCAGCACGTTCGTGTCGGCTACAACAAGACGCGCCCGGTCGAGCTGCGCGACGTCGCCAAGATCCAAGAGGGCTACGCGCCTCGTCAAGGCGTGGTAACGCGCGACACAAATCAAGACGCGGTCGAGGGCATCGTGCTGATGCGCCGTGGCGAGAACCCGAGCGTGGTGCTCGACGCGCTACGCGAGCGCATCGCCAAGGTGGGCAAAACCTTACCGCCGGACGTCAAGATCAAGCCGTTCTACGATCGCACGGACCTGGTCAACACCACGCTAAAGACCGTGTTCGAGAATTTGGCCGAAGGTGCGACGCTGGTCTCGTTGGTCTTGTTCGCGTTCATGCTGTCGCTGCGTGCCTCGTTGATCGCCGCAGCCGTGATTCCACTCGCGCTCGCGGCGTCCTTTGCGTACCTCTATTCACGCGGCATGTCGGCGAACCTGCTGTCGATGGGCGCCGTGGACTTCGGCATCATCGTGGACGGCGCGGTGATCTTGGTGGAGCACCTGTTCCATAAGCTCTCACCCAGTACGCACGGCCCTGCGCCGAGCGACCCGTCGAAACCGCTGGCCGAGCGCATCGCCGAGGCCGCCAAGGAGGTGGCGCGGCCGACGCTGTTCTCGCTGCTGATCATCATCGCGGCTTACATTCCGATCTTCTCGCTGCAGCGGGTCGAGGGGCGCATCTTCTCGCCGCTCGCCTACACGGTGGTGAGCGCGCTCGTTGGCGCACTCTTGGTCAGCTTCACGCTAGTGCCCGTGCTGTGTTTGATAGCGCTGAAGAACCCGAAAACGATGCGCGACTCGCCGCTGCTCACGTTCTCGCAGAAGGTCTTCGATCCGACGATCAAGTTTGCCATGCGGAACGTTGTGATCGTAATGATCTTGGCGAGCGGCGTACTGGGCGGCGCGGTCGCGTTGATGCCGCGCTTGGGCAGCGAGTTCCTACCCGCGCTGAACGAAGGCGCGCTGTACGTCACGTTTCTGCTGCCCGGCAACATCTCGCTCAGTGACGGCCGCGCCCTGACGCCCAAGCTCGAGGCGCTGATCAAGAAGACGCCCGAAGTCGTATCCGTGATCTCCCAGCTCGGGCGACCGGAAGACGGCACGGACACCAAGCTACCCAATAACCTCGAGGTTTTCATCAAGCTCAAGCCCATGGGCGAGTGGCGCGCGAACAAGCACACGATGGAGGACCTGATCGAGGAAATGAGCTTCGCGCTGCAGCAGATCCCGGGTGTGGACTACAACTTCTCCCAGCCCATTCGCGACAACGTCGAGGAAAATGTGTCGGGTCAGAAGGGCCAAGTCGCGCTCAAGCTGTACGGCGACGACTTGGACAAGCTATCGACGGCCGCAGAAAAAGCCCGCGACGTGATCGCGAGGATCCCCGGCGCCGTGGACGTGGGCATCACCAAATCCGGCAGCACGCCGCAGATCGCCGTGCACCTCGACCGGCAAGCGTTGGCGCGCTTCGATCTCGATCTCGGAGACGTGCA
>DATCFJ010000220.1:0-26471 GCA_036509605.1 Polyangiaceae bacterium
TAAGCCCCGCCCTGATAGTTCACGTTTGCGAACTTCGGCACCTGCACGTAGAGGGAGAACTGGCCGCTCGCGGTATTCGCGCTGTTGTTTGCAATGACGAGCTTGTAGGCGATCTCGGCGCCGGGTGTGGCTGGGTCCGGAGTGCCGGAAAGGCTCATCGCCAAGAGCGAGTTGGCGGCCACCAAATTGGTGGTGGTTTCGCGCACTAGGCTTTGCTGATTGGCGGTATTCAGTAGCTGGGCTTGAGCAATCAACAGGGCGCCCGGCCCAGTCGCGTCCGCGATCTTCACCGTAAATTGCCGCTGATCGCTGAAGCCGGCGGCGACGGAGCCAAGATCCCACAGCACCGAGCCCGCGCTCAGGGTGCCGCCAGCGGTGGCAGAAACAAAGCTGGTTCCGCTCGGCAGTGCAACGCTCATGGTGGTGGCGACCGAGCCAGTGCCCGCATTGCCATAGTCCAACGTGTAGGTGAGCAGACCGCCCGGAGCTACGCGCCCGGGCGCGCCACTCACGCTCAGGTGCATGGGGTGCGCGCCAACGGTGACTGACGTCGATGCGCTCACGGCTTTGGTCGCGACGGTTGCGCTGAGCGAGGCAGACAGCACCGTGCCAAGGGAAGGCGGAGGATACGCGACGGAGTTATCGACCAGGACGCTGAATTGGATCAGAGTGCTGGCCCCCGCCGGTATCGAGGGCACGTTCCACTGCAGGGTGTCCCCAAAGCGACACGGGCTGATCGAACCGGCGCAGTACGCGCCTCCCTGGTAGTTCACGGTCGCAGATTGAGGCGGCGAGCCGTTCAACATGAACGCGCCGGTCGCGGTGGTGGTGCTCGGGTTGCTGAGCACGATGTTGTACATGACGACATCCCCGGGAAGCGCGGGATCTGCCGAACCCCAAAAGGCGATCGAGACGGGCGGCGCGCTCTGCGCGTGCGCAAGCGTTGGACTGAACCAAAACAACAGCCCCAATAAGGTTGAAACCAAGCGCGCCCAGGACAGCATTCGGTTGCTCATCTCTCTCGAACTCCTCAATTAGGTGACTGAGCGGGCGCACGCCCCCGCTGGCGTTCGCTATCGAGCACCGAACAAAACGATGCCGTTCGCGATCAAACCGCAAAAAGTACTATTGGCGCGCTGGGCATAGGCCACCAGCCCGCATGCTTCCGCCATTGGTCCCGTCTCCCGAAGTCGCGCGAAATCGGACTACGGACAGTTACTCGTTGGCATACCTCCGTCCGACGTACGTTGCAACGAATCCCATCTATGCGCGCATGGCTTTCCCGAAACGCGTAGCAAGATCGTTCAAGGGCGCTTCGCCCGCATCTCGCTGCATGAGTCCGTGTGATCCTGCTGGCTACTTCGCGGTCCGGCGCAGGACCGCCTGGTTTTTGTGGAATAACAAGCTTGTTTCCCCGATGCACCGAGGGCACTGACGACCAGTGTTGAAGAGCTCGCTGAGCCGCGTGACCACCGCGACCAGGCGCGCGTTGCGCCACGTCAGCGCCGCACTTCGCGAAGCGTCCCGACCCGCCGCACCGGTCTTTGGCATGGTCACCGATCTGCTCCGGCCACGCCGATTCCTGCTTGCCGAAAACGTGCTCCTCCGCCAGCAGCTGCTGGTTCTGCAACGACAGGTCAAGCGCCCGAATCTCACGGCCTTCGACCGCGCGGTCATTGTGGCCGTGAGCGCAATCACGGGAACCTGGCGCGAGTCGGTGCTCCTCGTAAAACCAGAAACAATTCTGCGATGGCATCGGCAGGGGTTTCAAATGTTCTGGCGATGGCGGACGCGACAACAGAAACCGCAGCCCCGCATCTCTAGTGACACGATCGAACTCATCGGTCGCATGGGCCGTGAAAATTGCCTTTGGGGCGCGGAGCGCATCCGCGGTGAGCTGCTCAAGCTCGGGATTCGAGTCGCGAAGCGCACGATCCAGAAATATCTCAAGCGGGGTGTGCAGCCGCGCCCGTCCGGTCAGCGTTGGGCCACGTTTCTTGAAAACCACTCCAAGAACATCTGGGCATGCGACTTCATCCAGACTTACGACATCTGGTTCCGGCCCATCTTCGCCTTCTTCATCATCAATGTCGGGACGCGCGAAGTCGCGCACGTCTCGGCGACGCGGGCAGCAGCATGTAGCGTCCGAGCGTGACGCGCGACCGCAGGGCCATGGCGCAGGCGGCGACGACGCTCGACGCGACCGCCCACGCCCAGCACTGCGTCAGCTCGAAGCGGAGACGAAGAAGGCGCTCGGCGGCGAAGGCGACGAGCGCGCCGACGACGAGCGCGACGAAGAGCACGAGGCCGACGGCGGCGAGGAGCGGGTGTTCTCGGCCGGTCCTGTGCTGCCGGATACGCGATGGGCTGCACGAGCTCCGCGTGAAGCATGGGTAAGCGAGGACTTGTTCATAGTGACCGCAGGAAAAACACCGAAAAAGCCAGCTTGCGCTGACGCTGTCGAGCGCCTATGCCGCCGCCTGCGGGAAGGGCCTCAGCCGCTTCTGCCGTCTGAAACGACGCAGCTGCTGTCGCACGCAGCCAAGGCGATGAGCATTTCGATCGGTGCGATGATCCTGCAGGTCGTCTTCGTCGTCACTTCTTAGCCGCCTTCTTTCCGGCATTCCCGCACGTCGGACACACGTTCTGGGCGGTAAGCCAGCAAGCGTTGCATCCCACCAAGTGGCACTTCAAACATTCGTACCGTGCGGTTCCGGCCTTCGAGCACACCGGACACTTCGGGGCAGCCATGCCAAAAGCTACCACGCTTGGCCAGGAACTTGCGTGGCGACGGCACGCCCGAAAGCAGGGCGCCGGCTGATGCCGCGGTCTCGGGTGAGGCCCGCAGCTCGGTGTGCCCGCGCCCAAGAGCAACGTTGGACGGCTGGTCCCAGCCGCGGCGGAGCGGTAGAATTACCGCGAGGCATGCCGGACGAAATGGCGATCATCGAGCTCGAAAAAGTCAGCGCCGCGTCGATGTTGCCGTTGCCCGAGGACGACCTATGAGCCCGCGCGACCCGAGGCAGGCTCGGCGTTTCCACGAGCCGCTTGCAGCGGGCGAGTCGCCGCAGCAGACAGTTGGCTGCCGGCACAGAACTCCCCACACCTGCTCCAAGCACTCGATGGCGTCCGCGTGCGCCCTCGTCCGCGCGGACAGGATCTGCCTCGCTCCGCCTGGAAGCTGGGCGAAGCAGTTCGAGACGCTGCTCACGCTCAAGAGCGGCGGGGTCTGACGATGGACAACTTTCCCGAAGTCGGAAGGACGACTGCGGGTCAGGTCGGAACGCGCGCTGAAGCGCAGTGACTACTTGCAGCTAGCCTTGAGGTCGTAGACCGACCACCAGCTGATCGCGGGAGCGATCACCATGCCGGTGTCGCTGATCAGAAGGTAGCGAGCGGTCGTGGGAGTGAAGTCGAAGGCCTGATCGCCGGCGACGCCGTCGGCCTGAACCAAGATCGGCGCTGTGGTCGCGGCGGCCGCGGTCGCCCCCATTCGGATCTGGATGTGCCTGCCGTCGTCGCCGCTACCAGCGGGGGTGCTCAGAACGATTTCGCTTACCGTCGCCGTCTGGCCGAAGTCTATCTGGAGCCACGGGGTGCCGTCCTGCGCGGCGCCCGTCGAAAGCGCGTGGTGGTGTCTAGAAGCTGCAGGCAGCGTTCAAGGGGGCGCCAGTGGGAGCGGCGTCGATCCGCTTCGAATAAGAAGATCGCCGCAAAACCAGCAAACACCGCGCGCGGTGCGCTGACAGGCTCGGATGCCGGATCGCTGGCGCTGCTCACCCACGGCCGCCGGTGTCACCTATCCCGCGGCTAGCTCGGCACGACGCTACTGAACATGCGCTGCTAACCGCTCACGACTGCGAGGGGTATCCCGGTGTCGAGATCCGCCAGCTAGTCTTTTGCTGACCGGCCCGTACTCTGCGGTAATGACGATGATCGTCGAACCTCCTGCCCTGTTTCGCGGCGAGCTGCGCTGCACCATCCGGTGCGCGGATTGCAGCGCCTTTACTTGGGTTCCGGTGCGCAAGTCTTGCGTTGGCTACCTTGCGCAGATGGGGACGACGCTCGATGGCCGTTCTGTTGAGCACGCGCTCGGCATGACCTGGGCTGAGCTCGGTGTGGTGTCGACCGGTGCTGAAGTTGCCCGGGCTGAACTTGCGCATGACGGGTGCATTCATTGCTAGAGGTCTGCCGACCTCGATGAGCAGGGTGCGACACCCCTGAGCGCCCCGCACACCTTGCTATCGAGCTCGAGCCACGCCTTGCGCGAACACAGACGCAAGTGACCTCGGCCGGCAAACGGCGTTCAGGCTGGTGCGCAGACCAGAATTGACCGGAACTCGGCAACTATGTCGAAATAGAGCAGATCTCGGCGGTGCGCTTGAGGACCGACCACGGCCCCGCTAGCGACCCCAGACCAACTCGACTGCGGCAGGTCCCACCAGCACCAACCACGGCGGAGACGCGGCTCCGAGCAAAAACCATGAGAGACCCGGTTCTTCGCTCATCTACACGCGCTCCCGTGACAAGACTTTCTCGGCCTGCCCGACGGCGACTTGCGGAGATTGGCCTTGAACAAGTACCGTGGGGATTGTGTTCGCAGCACGCTCTGTCACGCTGGGGTGGGGCACCATTTTGACGGCGGCTTGCTCGTCGCCGAGTGGCACCGCGAGCAGCGTCGCGAGCGGAGGCGCGGGCAGCGGAGGGGCTGCGAGCCCGGCCGGGGCGGCCGGCAGCTTTGCCTTGGTGGGCAGCGGAGGATCGCCTAACCTTGTGGGTGGAGGCAGCGGTGGCGCCTCCGGTGCTGCGGGCTCGCCCCTCGCTGTTTGCCCGGATCTGCAGACGCCGCCCGCGAATTGCCCGGCCAAGGTCTATCAGGGCAGCGTGGTCCTTTACACTCAAGCCGAGGTCGATGCGCTCGAGGGTTACACCGACATCGAGGGCTCCGTGAACATCGCAGCAGACAATGTGGGCGGAGAGGATATCGTCAACCTCGATGCGCTTCACTGTCTGCAGACCACCCACTTCGAGTTGGTCGTGAGCGCCTTGAACTTGGCCTCGCTCGACGGTTTGCGCGAGCTGACGAACGTCGGCGGATGGGTTGACATCCACAACAACCCGCTGGCGAAGATCGGTTGTGGGCTCAGGAAACTGAGCAAGGTTGGCAGATACGGGTCAGCGGCGGTCAATTTCGAAAGAAACGGGGCGCTCGACCGGATCTCTCTGCCGCTGCTCGATTCCAGCGCCGGCAATGTCATGATCGACAGCGACTCGATGCTGACTGAAGTCGTGGGCGGGCCCGCCATGACGACGATCAATCAGTTTTTCATCTACGAGAACCCTGTGCTCAGCAACGTGAGCGGCTTCGCTGGGCTGAGCGCGGTCAGCAAGTTGTGGCTCAGCGACAATCCGATGCTGCCGATTTGCCAGGCGCAAGCCATCGCCAACGGCCTGAGCGCCCCTCCGACCCAGGTCCTCACCAGTGGAGACTTGGGAGCCTCCTGCCCTTGAGAAGGCTCGGCCCCCTTGCGAGCGGATGCACGCGGTATTGCGGCGGCCTCTCGTGGAAGTCGCTATCTGGAACGTCAACTCGATTCGCGCGCGCCTCGACCACGCCTGTGACTGGCTCGAACGCGCCTAGCCCGAAGTCCTGTGCATGCAGGAGACGAAGGTCGACGACGATTTCCCGACCGACGAGTTCATGCGCCTCGGCTACGCCGTAGCGATGGCCGGACAGCTTTCGCGGTGGCGGCGAAAGCCAGCCGCAGCTTGCCAGCAACATGTCGGAGCACGAGACCGATCTGCTCCGAGACCAGCCCAACGGCAAGCCCTCGTCGTGGGTGAAATCTTCAACGATCCTGTGCCGGAGGAGCGTGGTAGCCACGACAGTTGCGGTGGCGATGCGAGCCGGACGATTTGTGAGCCAGGGGTTCCGAGCCCGGGCCCTCATTGCTGAGGCCAGCCGCTGACTGCGGGCAAACTCGCGCGTTCTGCAAGTCGAAGCGGACTCGTTACAAGCCAACGCACATGGTAGAGATATACGCCGCGCAGCCGACCGGCGCCAAAGACGCGCGTACCAAAGGCCAAGCCGCAACCGATCCCTTAGCCGCGTCTATGGCGTGCAATCTCGCCCGCATCGCCAAGATACAGTGGGCCGAGAGCGAGTCGACGTTTCCGCTCAACTTCGACCCGTTGCAGCTCCCGAGGTGCATCACGGCTACCAGCACGGCAGCACCTACAATCCGACTCCTCTGTTTTCAGATCTACCGGTGGTTCGGCTCGCACTTCGCTTACCTGCTCGACAAGCTCGCGTCTGTGAAAAGGGGGGCCAGCGTGGACGAGTTCCGGCAGCATCTCGAAGCGATGTTGCTTGAGGACAGAGGACGGCGGTCTTGATCGTGCGTCAACGCGAGCGCCTTGGTTCATTTGCATCGATCGCAGTCGGCGCGATCGCCAGTCTCTGCGCTTGTTCCTCGTCATCATCCAGAAGTGCCCCGCGCGATGGTAGCGGGGCGATTGGCGGCAGCGGAGGGGTCGGCACCGGCGCCGGAACCGGCGCGCTCGGCGTGACGACGGCCGTCTCGCCAGCCGAGCGCCTCGAACAGTTAAGCAGGGCGGCGCCGTCCGAGTTTGCCGAGAGGCTACGAGCGACCTCTCCCGAGGAGCTCGTGGCCATGGAACGAGAGGGGGTTCGACGGCTGGGCACGTACCGCGCGCGGGTGGCCAAGCAAGAGCGGGTGCATCAAAAACTGCTCCCCACGCAAACGTTCGAGTTGCTCGTGCAGCCGTGGCCCAAAGCGCTGCGGCTTGAGTACGTGGAGGGGTTGGGCACGGGGCGGAAGGTCATCTGGACGGAGAAGCGGCCGAAGGAAATTCTGGTTCGCGAGGGCGGTCAGCGCGGCTCGACGCCGGTTTGGCTCGACGTTGACAGTTCACTCGCACACCGCGACACCAACCACAACGTGGCGGAGTTCGGGTTCGCGCCGATTCTCGAAATCCTCGCGCGTGATCTCGTTAACGCCACTCAGTACGGCGGCCATTACCGCACCGAGGAAGGCTTCGATGTCAGCGGAAGTTACTGCATGACCCTCGCCGCTCCCACCTCGGCGCAGGGGCTTTACGCGCGACGAGTGCGCCTGTGCATCGATCGCGGGCTCGCCGTGCCAGTGAAGATTGAGATCTACGATGCCGCCGGATTTCTCGAGCGGTACACGTACAGCGACATCCGCGCCGACCAGCAGCTGCAACCCGGCATGTTCGAGGGCCTCTAGTGCCGGGCGTGTTGCGTCACTGGTCCTGCGCGTGACGGACCGCAAACAAGAACATAAAATGATAAGTGCGCTTGAGAGTACTTTACCCACCGTCGTCGCAGAGGAGCAGAAAAATGGCTGAGACTAAGAGTCCGGGAGTTCGCGTCTTGCGAGTATGCAAGGCAGGCGTTGTACCCGGCGCTGCGATACTTGCGATCACGACCCTCGGTTGGGGATGCGCATCGAGCAACCCGATCACCGGGGCGAGCGGCGCAAGTGGCAAAGAGGGGATGACCCTAGCCGGTTCCGGAGGCCGTTCAGGAACCGCGGTTGGTGGCGCTGGCCCCGGGATTGCCGGGTCCGCGCCTGGCGGTGCGGGCGGGGGCGGGGGCACTGCTGGTTTGGGAAGTGGCGGCGCAGCGGCGTCAGGCGCAGCGACCAGCGGCGAAGCCGGGAGCGGCGGCGGCGCGGCTGGGCTCAGCGGCGGGCCGAATGCGGGCGCTGGTGGGACCCAAGGCGGCGCTAGCGGCAGCGGTGGCAAGGGCTCCTGGGTGGAGGCCTTCAACCACAAAGATTTGACGAACTTTCACTCGCTCATTCACGGGTGGAAGTACGACGACAACCACTACAACACCTTCCGTGTCGACCCAACCACGGGCTTTCTCGTCAATTCATTGGCCGACTACCCCGGGGGTGCCAAAGGATACGGTGGCCATTGCGGGCTTCTGTATTACGACCAAAACCTCACCGACTACCGTCTTCGCATCGAGTACCAGTTCATGCCGAACGGCGATGGCAACAACAACGGCGGCATGGAGGTCTTTTGCCAAGACCCGTCTAAAGTAGCGGGCGATCCCATGTACGCACCGGGGCTGGAGATTCAGGTGATCGCCCAATGCACCAACGGCTGCGGGGGTGGGACCACGAAGGCCGGGGACGGGTCGAACAACCTATCGATTTGCCAGCCAACGAATGTGAAGGCCAGCACTATCATGGGGGATCCCAATGCTCAGACCACGAATTGTACCCCGGGGTCTTCCGCAAAGCTGCCACCCCAGGCGCAATGGGTGACCATCGAGTGCGAGATCCACCCAAATAGCGCTTCAAAGTGTTGGGATTGTTGGGAGGGCGCGCCGACCGCAAGTACGCCCTTCCCGGGCTGCACGCCGGATGTCACGCAGCCAGCGGCCATTGCCTTCAGCGGCGTGCATGACAATAACGGGCCGCTGAAAGGCGGCTACTTTGCGGCCGTGCAGTCCGAGGGCCAAGAGCAAGCGTACCGCACGATCCAGGTCATGGACTTGAGTCAGTAGCGGAGCCGTACGCTTCCTGTGGTTGTCGTGGCTACCACGCTCCTCCGCCCTAGGTTCGTTGAAGATTTCACTCACAGCAAGGGCTTGAAATGTAGCTCGTCTCGGCGCAGATCGGTCTCGTGCCCTGGTGTCCTCGCCAAATTGCAGACGGTCTTTGCGGGCGTTGCGAAGGCTATCCGCGAAGCGCTGCGTCCACGGCCGTGCTCGATCGTCGGTGGCCTCGCGACTGACATGTTGCGCTCTCGGTCCGAGCTGCTGACCGAGAACTTCCTTCTGCGCCAACAGCTCATTGTGGCGGCACGGAAGGTGAAGCGACCGGTTTTTCGCCGCCACGAACGCACTCTGATCACGCTCCTTGTAGCAGCGCTTCCAAGATGGCGCGACGCGCTGCTGCTCGTGAAGCCCGAAACCGTCCTTCGCTGGCACCGCAAAGGCTTTCGTTTGCTGTGGCGTTGGAAGTCCCAGCCGACGAAGCCACCGGCTCCTCGCGTGTCGCCGGACGTCGTCGTCGACGCATGGCACAGAGAATCGACTCTGGGGTGCCGAGCGTATTCGCAGCGAGCTCCTCAAGCTTGCGATTCACGTCGCGAAACGCACGATCCAACGGCACATGCGCGAAGGCCATCGGCCGTTGCCGCCGCGCGGGCAGAGCTGGCACACGTTCCTACGCAATCATACCGTGTGGGCCTGCGATTTTCTCCAAGCGTATGACGTTTGGTTTCGTCCGATCTTCGCGTTCTTCATCGTCGACATCAACACCAAGCGCGTCGTGCACGTCGGCGTCACGCGGCACCCGACCGCGCAGTGGACGGCGCAGCAGCTCCGTGAGGCCACGCCCTTCGGCGCCGGACCCCAGTTCATCATCCGCGACAACGACGGCAAGTTCGGCGCCGACTTCGACCGTGCCGCAAAGGGCGCTGGCATGCGCGTTCTTCGGACGGCAGTCCGAGCCCGCTCATGGACTCCGATTGCGAGCGCTTTCTCGGCAGCGTGCGTCGCGAGTGCCTCGATCACATCGTTGTCCTCGGCGAACGGCAGCCTCCTGCTCCGCTACTGGTCTCGTTAGGGATGCTGGATGAACGCGTTTCCGCCGCCTCTGGCATAGACGACGGCGTTGCAGTCGCCGTACGCGGAACCGGTTACCGTGACGTCCCAACGGGTAAGTGTACCGCCTTCGTCCACGGTGAACACGCCCTGCCACGGCCAAGTTCCCTGATAGCCAGTGGTCGCGAAGGCTTGGTCTTGGCCGCCATGATTGTACGCGAGATCGTTGTAAGCGAGCAGCGGTTGACCGGCGATGGCCACGGTCACTAGCACTGAACCTGCGCTGACCGACGGGTCCTCGGCAAAGAAGTCGGTCCCGTTTTCGCCCGGAGACCCGTAGTTGCAAAAGATGTTGAGCGAAGCGTGGTTGTTGCTGGTCATGAGGACGAGATAGCCACCGACCGACACTCCGCCGGTGCCTGGGATGGTGTAGGCCGTCCCGACAGATTCTGGCTCGCCCGGCGCCCCCGGAGTGCCCATGGCACCTGGCGCGCCTGGATCGCCCATGGCGCCTGGCGCACCGGGAGTGCCCATAGCCCCTGGCGCACCGGGAGTGCCCATGGCGCCTGGTGCACCGGGGTTGCCCATGACGCCTGGCGCACCGGGGTTGCCCATGACGCCTGGCGCACCGGGATCGCCCATGGCGCCTGGCGCACCTGGATCGCCCATGGCGCCTGGCGCACCCATGGCGCCTGGCGCACCTGGGTCGCCCATCGCACCTGGATCGCCTGGCGCGCCTGGATCGCCCATGGCGCCCGGCTTGCCTGTTGCGCCTGGCTTGCCCGTCGCGCCTGGACCGCCGATCGCGCCCGGCTTGCCCATCGCGCCGGGATCGCCCATCGCGCCGGGATCGCCCGCGGGTCCTGACGATCCATCTGCGCCCCCGCCACAGGCCGCTAGGGAAAGCAACGCAACGCCAGATATCATTCGGTAGTTCATGGGTCTCCGTGCGCTCGGCAAACGGGCGCGATGCGGGTGAAGGGTCCTCCGACGCCAGCCCGCCACACTTTGCGAGCGCAGCGGAGCCGACAGCGGACCCGGTGCCCGCCAACAACGGACCAGCTCGCCCGATTAATAAGGTCGCGCGCGGTAAGCGGCCGCGCTTTCAATTGACGTGTGCGCCAGCGTCGAAATCCGACAGTTGGCGGATACGCGGTCGACGCAAAACATCACACTCCGAAGCTCGCGCACGCCTCCGGCAACAATTCCGCAACGCGCTTCGCCCAGGCTTTTTGCCCGGCTTCCGCGATCAGCAAGTCTTGCCTGATTTCGATCTCGGCGTGCGCAAATGCCTGCTACAATTGCGGGGCGCAGCGACAGCCAATCAGTGGCCCCGCCCCCACCCGCGGCTTGGTGCGGTGTTGCCCCACCGCCATCCGTCCGGTACAGAAAATCAGAAGCACAGCGCGTCGGTCGACGTGACGGTGACGGCGCTGCGGTGCCAGCGCCTGAGCATCTCAAGGTCGGAGCAGCTGAGGATGCGATCGCGTTGCTCAGTCGTGACGACAAGTCCTCGAGCATCGAGCACGTCCAGCACCGCAGCAGCGTTTGCCGTGACTTACCCCTTTTCGATCGACTTGCGCACTGTCTCGCTCTGGAACTCGTAGCCGCGTAGGTGAAACAATTGGGGGGTGGTCGGGACGCCAGCCGGTGCCCGAACCCATCTCAGCGCAGGGGAGTGAGCGTTGGGCGGGATTGGTAGCCACTGGGACTGCAATCGGGCGAGGGCAACGTCGCTTCACCGAAGCCAGCAGCCCTAGGCGTCGGCTGCCACGCGAGCGGTCGCGGGGCGCCAGTGCACCGGCAAAGTGAGCAACGCTCGGGCGATCAAGATCGGCGCTGCTCCCCAAAGCACGAAGCCCCATTCCGCGTGAGCGACCGCCTCGCCGCGGCCGGAAAATAATTGGCTGCGCAGCAGCGTCAGCGTTGGCCAGGCGACTCGCTGCGTTTGAAGCACGAGACCGACGACCGCAACGAGCGCGCCAATCAGCAGGCTCGAAAGCGCACTCAGCCACGAGCGCCGGATCAAGGTGCGGCAAGCGAACACCCAGCCCCATTGCGGCAAGGTTGCCAGAAAGCCATACATGGCGAGGTGCAGGCCGTAGCCTTGGACGACCGAAGCGTCCGCTCCGCGCTGCCAGTCGATGGCTGCCATCAGCGAATTGCCGACCCAATAGAGCGCCTGTGGTGGCGAGCAAGTCATCCGGAGGCCCGGTCAATCGGACAAAGCCGTGCGACCTTGGTGAAAGGTGGTCACGGGGAGGGGCGATGAGAGCGGGGGAATTGGTGCTCTGTACACGCGGATAAACGGCGCAGAGGGGTGGCCGCGGAATAGGTAGCGCAGGGCGATCCGTATAGGCAGGTAAGGGGCCTGCAACCGGCGCCGCCGGACCTTTTCAGCTCAGCGGCCGCCGAGTTTGAGCAAGCGCACGATGCGGGGTTTGACGTTAGTGAGGTCGGAAAGCGTGTGTGCGTCTAGGCTGGCCAGGAACTCGTTCGTGGCATTGTCCAAGATCGATTTGAGGCTGCACGCGGGCTTGATTGCGCACGGTTGTTCGCCTTGGCGCAGACAGGTGACGATACCAAGCTCGGGTTCCATGTGGCGCACGACAGCTCCCAGTGTCAGCGCCTTCGGATCCGCGAGTAGCCGGATACCCCCCGATTTGCCGCGCGTTGTCTCGACATAGCCGAGCTCGGCCAGTTTTTGCACGACTTTGAGCAAGTGGTTGAGCGAGATGTCGTAGCTCTCGCTGATTTCACCGGCCGTCAGCTTTTCGGGGGCAACGCAGGCCAGCGCGATGAGCGTGCGAAACGCGTAATCAGTGTAACTCGTCAGCTGCACGAGACCCCGGGGCGCGCGGTGCACGTGCTAGCGCGGTCAGTATCAGGCCGAATGGGGTGGAGCGAACGCGTCACAGTGAATGCGAGCCAGCGAAGCGCCCGCCAAGTAGGCGCGTTTCCGGAGCGATTGGACCGTCGTTGGCTGACCGCACAGGAACAGTCGATGGGCATCCAACCTTGGGTAGCGCGAAAGCACGAGTTGGTCGAGCGGCGCTTGCTCGACATGCCAGCGCCCTTGCGCACCGAGCTCGTGTACGGAGCCGTATAGCACGCTGCCAAAGAGCCGCAGACTTGGCAGAACCTCGATTAGTGCATCGAGCTCCGATCGCAAATAGATCCCGGACGTCTGTGGGCTGCCGTGGAACAGTGAGATTTCGCCGCGATGGCCGTGTCGCGCAGCGGCCCTGAGCACGCCCACGAGCGGCGAGAGGCCCGTGCCCGTGCCGGCTAGAACGAGCGGTCGGTCCGGTTCGCCTTCCTGATAGAAGCATTCGCCGAAAGGGCCGCGCACGTGCACGCTTTGTCCGACCGCATCTGTCAGCCAGCCGCTCATTTGCCCGTTCGGCATCTGTGCGACGTGGAGTTCCAGCTCATCGTCGCTCGGCAACGACGCGATTGAGTAAGGACGCATCAAGGCGTCACTCGGACGCGAGAGCTGCACGAATTGTCCCGCTTGAAATTCGAAGTCCGCCGGGCGCGAGAGCCAAACACCGACTACGTTTGGTGCAAGCTGCTTTACCCGCACGACCTTTGCGCTGTGCGTGGCTGCAACGTTACAGCGTTCGACGCTCAATCGTTCCTGCGGGCGGCACACGCAAGCAAGAAAGAACCCCTGCTTCTTCCAGGCCTCCTTCAGACCGAGCTGCGCCGTTGCCGGCAGCGCGCCATCCGTGGCTTTCAGCAAACAG
The DNA here is from genome assembly GCA_036509605.1 of Polyangiaceae bacterium. GTDB lineage: Bacteria > Myxococcota_A > Polyangia > Polyangiales > Polyangiaceae > PMG-095. The sequence continues at coordinate 13,357 of DATCFJ010000220.1, forward strand.
GATTGGCAAGCTCCGCTCCGGCACAGCGAGCTCACCGACTGACCATGTCGGAGCAGGCAATCCAGCACGCTTTCACCGTCTTCGAGCGCGTAGCTCCTACCCTCGAACAGCATGCTTATCTGGTTCAATGGCTGACGATGTCGCCCTTGACGCTGAGCGCGATGGCAGCAGCTTCACCGATCAGGTCGGCCGGCACGCCGAGCTCTGCGAGCGTGGCGCCCAGGTGTTCCATCACGGCGTCGAAATGAAGCTCAGAAAGGTTCATCCGGGCGTGCGCGGCCCGCATGTCCTTACCAGCGTAGGCGTTCGGACCACCGAAGGCGAAGGTCAGAAACGCCTTCTGTTTGGCCCGTTGCCGGTCCATATCGACGTCGTCGAAGAAATTCGAAATGCGCGGATCGGCCAACACCTTTCGATAAAAAATGTCCACAGCGGCGTCCACCGCCGCGTCTCCGCCGAGCCGGTTATAAATAGAGATGCTCATATTTCGTACTCGTTTCTGATCTGACGTTTCGAGCTCGCAAGCGTGTGAACGCTCACCAGTCATAACTGGTACATAAAATACTTCTTTTGATCAACCACAAAAAGACGCCCCTCGGTTGGCGCAGCGTCGCCGTGATCGCAGCAACCGCCGCCTCCCGTGCGTGCCGAGATCGCGCCCGCACGCCGACCGCCGTTCAGCTACCGATACCGACAGCTGGCCATTCGTCAAACGAAAGCCCAAAACGAGCGTCTGTCGCCCTGCGTCGCGCGGATGCTTGGTGCTCCAATCGCACTAGGCCAGGTTGAGACCGATTGCCGCACAGCGACGGCCTTGCGGTTGCTCAAACGATCCCTAACTCTCGAACATTTGCAGGCGCGGCCAGCTGATTGCGGGATGGAGGCACCTTTCATTGCCGCGTGCGGGCGCGCCGCAATAGAGCAAGCTTCTTGGTCGCAAGGATCCGCGTGAGCAACAAGCGTCGCACGTTTCTAAAGATGCTGGCAGCGAGCCCGCTCCTTGGTTGCTCGGGCAACTACACAACCTACGGCGACACGGGGGGCTCGTCAGGCAGCGGTGGCTCTTCCGACAACGCCGGCTCTTCGAGCACCGGAGGTGCCTCCGGTACGAGTGGCTCCTCGGGCGCCGGCGGCTCCCGAGTATCGATGCCCGGCGGCGAACCCGCCGGCAACGTGAACACGGTGGGCATTGGAACGCTCAAGGTGCTGCCCAACCTGCCAATCATTTTAGGACGAGACGCGCAGGGCCTGTACGCGATGACCATCACATGTCCCCATCAGGGGTGCGCTGTGACGCCGCAGGCCTCTGGTTTGTACTGTCCGTGCCACGGCAGTCGCTTCGACAGCAACGGCAGTGTCATCAACGGACCGGCCAGGTCGCCACTCGTGCATTTCGCGGTATCGGTCGACGCTGCTGGCAATATTACCGTCTACCCGGCGCAGGTTGCCTCGGGTGTGCGCACGATGGTCGCTTGAGCGCTCACGGACGGCTTCGCACAAAATTCTTGAGTCCCATATTCGTCGGTCTCGCCGCTGTGAAACCGACCAGCAATCTCAGGTCGACTCGTTCAGCACGGGCGTTTGCAGGCATCGCGGCGGACCGACGAGCATCTGCGCTCGCGCGAGGACCTTTTGTGCGACCTTTTCGTCTTCTGCGTCGAGCTTGACCGCAAAGACATGCGCGCGCTCGATAACCGTTGCCTTGAGCTTCCGGAAGCCGAGCGGATTCACGTTGAGCGGGCAGTACTCCAGCTCGCGCGCATCAAAACCAAATGCGGCGTCCCGTGCGAGATGACAGTCGATGATCTTCTGAAATACCGTCGCAGTCAGGCGAGGCACCTTCCGAAACACGATCACAGCGCCCGCTTGGCGCGTCCCGCCCTGGGGAAGACTTTCTAGGAGCGGCTGCACGCTTACGATGTCTTCCTGGTGCGAAAACGGACTCTGGACGCGGTCAGCCTCGGCAACGCCACTGCACGCTTCTTCCTCCGCCTTGAGCACTGCTGCCGCGTTACGATGCTCCGCGGCCTTGCGCCGAAGCTCTGCGACTTCGAGTCGAGTCTGTTCGGATTGAGCGCCCCAGCAAGGCCCGCCGGCGGCCGCATCGGCGGCAGGCATCGCGCAGAGCTTGCTGTCCGCCTGCTTCTCATCCGCTTCGGCGACGGCCTGATTTTCTGCGACGCTCATGTCGCGAGGATTCCTCGCGCCCGTGCAACTGACGCATCCGGCGGCAGCAAGGGCCAGCGTGAGCACGAGTGTGGCACTAGTGCCTTTGGCGCAACTATACAGCTTGAACATCTTCATGGATTAAGCAATTGGCGTGCCGGGCACCGCTGGCGAGGCAGACGACGCGCCTTTTCTCGCGCGCCGCTCGCCGCTGTTTTGTGTATCGCCTCGCTCCCGCCGTAGCTCGCTGCCTTTCCGGGTCGCGACGGCCTTGTTCAAATGCGGTTGTGCCCAATTACAAAGCGGCACCCCGCTGCTAGCCCGAAGTGGCGAGGGAGTCGCAAGAGGCCAGTCTTCTTGGGCTGGTTGGCGCAACTCTGTCGCTCCTGCATTCGCGTTGCGCGCAGGAACTGCGTCTCGCCGCGCTGCAAGCCGACAGTCCTCGCTGAGCACCTACTCAAGGTGCCGCTCGCCGAGGACGACGACGTGATCGATGCGCTCGCTCCAGACCGGAGCCGCCAAGAAATCGCTCCGTGCGCTTTCCCTTTGAAGCAAGCAACTCGGTCGGAGAACCGACCTCGGCGACCACCTGTCTTCGGTCAACGCGCGCCCTCTGTCCGACGACGGCGAGAGAGCGCCGCGGATCCGCGTGTAACCACGCTCGGGTTCTCCCAGCCCATCGTGGATTCGAGCTCCGCAAGCGCGATCTTTGCGCACGGGCGCGCGATTCTGGACCCTCTTTGAAGCGTCAGAGACTCGTCGTGTTTCTCTCAACGTTGCACTTCGCGCATGGCAGTGAGCGGCTCTTACGAAAGAGCTGAAAGCTCGTTTGTACCTACTCATCCGCAGGGCATCGCCAGTGACCGCGGTGCCAGGTCCCCTCTTTGCTCGAGTGACCTGCAACCCACTCGGGATTGTCACAGCGATCGACGGGGCGCGGAGGGCGTTCTTCGGCGGCCGCGCAGCCCACCGTTGCAAGTAGGACTGCCAGAATCGAAGTGAGGACAGTTGATCGCGCCGCAGACATTTGGCGCGGCGCGGGAGACGTGTCGAGGCGCCTACTGGTTGCGATTGGCGATACCATGAGGATCTCGCTTTCAAGGGACGGTGAGCGCACGTTCGTGTCGCGCCGTGGTGTCCGCTCAACATGGTGCTCCAGAAGCCAGCGAGTGTCGACGGGCAATGAACCCGCAGCGACTGCACTCTACTCGATGTCGAGTCCCGGTTCACCTCGCTTGCGTGAGGCGTAAGGCGACAGCCGACCCTTTGGCACCCCGTGAGCTTCGTCCCCATGTGCTCTCCGCTTGCGCTCACTCATCGATTGCCATCGGCAACGACTTCTCCAGACCCTTACAATCCTTCAACGAAGTGCGCGCGCATTCGCGCCCACAGCGCGCCAAATCGGGGTGTTGTTAGAGCGCAGGACAGAGACCCATTCGTCCCAAAATGAAAATCAGCGCTGCTCCACTCCCACATTCCCAACATCAATACGACGTCGCGCCCAAGGTACGAGCAGCGAGCGGCGAAACCCCGAGACGCGCGCAGGCACCTGTCCTGAATACTTTGCCCATCCGCACGATAACGCCGCCGCTCGATAGTCATGATGCAGCCAGCCCTACCCAGTGCACCCTGAACGTGCGGTGCGAGAACGGCGCCGGTTACGGCGCTCTATGCCTCGTAAAGACGCCGACACTGAGTGTCCGCTGGTGCACGAACAATGTCATGGCGCCTAGCTTCGACTTGAACGAAGCGTCGCTTTCTCTTGCTTTGACGCGCTCGCGAACTGCGCTCCAAACAACGCGCTGCCCAGTGTAGCATCTTGAGCGAAGCTTGATGTAGCGAGCAATTGTGCGTCCGCCGCTTGTCTCTCGGTCACGTCCTGGCGACGGCTTCCGTCATGCGCTTCACTGGAAACCGTCGCCACTTCCACCGTTAGCCACTGGGCTATCGGCCGTCGCCGTCTGCGTCGGCTTTGCCAGCGACCGCATGAAGGACGGCGTGATGGTAGCTTGATCGCCTTACAGCCGCCGCAAACAGCCTGGAGTTCCCCTCGGTCGGTTTTTGCGTGGGCTGAAGACGGCGCATCCCAGGAAAAATGTCAGACGCGTTTCTCGCCACGACAGCCCTTTTCTCGCACGAGAACTCAGACTCAACGTCCGTCGACCCAGCGCCGCATGCGCCGGATAAGTGGAGGAGCAGTGAAGGGAAATGCTCGACCGGAAAACGCCCGGGACCCACGCGTTGGGAGCCTCTTGGATCTCGTGTTTCAAGGCTCGAGCTGCAACTTCGGCTACTCTTCCGAGATGTCCTGCCCCGAAGGTCCGCTGCCTGGCTCGGGGCGGCGCTTTCTCACAACGGCGTCACAGTGACGCAAGAAAGGTCGCGTCCATTGAAGCTCGCAACGGCAACCGTCCTCTTGGCGGCATTCGCTAATCCGGCGATCGCGTATGCAGACGAGCCACGCTTCGGCGCGAACGACATTCCGACCGCCTTCTATATCTCGAAAAGTGACGACCACAACCGCGTCGACTACGGCATGCGGCTCGGCGCCCGCTGCACAGCCTCCAATAGTGACGCGGTTTTCCCGTACTGGCGCGAATTCGAGCATGCTCCGCCGGTGCGTACCCATTCACTCGGTGTGTTCGAGTACTTCGCCTATGGTCTTTCAGGGCAAGGCGTCCACCGCAACAGCGAGTCGAGTGGAGAATATTGGGTCAAGCTAAAGCAGTTCGGCCAAAGGCCGATCTGGATCACCACCAGGCGCGAAACGGACGGGCACTGCAGCGCACTGGCGCGCTGCATGATCGCAGGAGTGAAGTTCGCCCAACTGCTCTCGATCTACGTGAAGCTCTCGGCGCCCCTTTCCGTCGACTACGTCGTCGTCAAAGGAAAGAATCTCGATACTGGACAGCTCTTGGAGGAGAGGCTCAAGAAATAGAGCCGGCGGCATTGTCTGCTGAAGGGTCGGGTCGACGCCGCGACCGCCACTTAGCGACGAGCAGAAGCATCGCCGGAAGGACTACGACCGCGCTGGTTAGGCATGAAACCTCGCCCAAAACGGCGACCAGCCCGAAGTAGTACAGCGCGCGAGTCTTCGCCAAAAGCAGAGACGAGTAGCCAATGATCGTGGTGAGAGAGCACAGCCCGACTGCACCGCCCGTGGCTATTACGGCCCCTCGCACGTCGCGCTCGCCGTCGTTGACGTAGCGAGCCATGACATTGACCGCGTAGTCTACACCGATTCCCAAGGTGATCGGGAATGCGATGAAATTTGCGAAGCTTATCTTGACCCCAAGCAGCATCGTCAAGCCCCCTTGCCAGAGCACGCCCAAGATCAAAGACCCGATAACGTAAGCGGCCGCGCGACGCGCGCGCAGCGTCAGAAGCACCACGACTAGGACACCTAAGAGTGAAGCTCCGCTGGCGATCGGCGCGTCCCTTCGAATCGACTGCGCAATGTCCGAGGACAACGGGATCGAGCCCGCAACGCGGCCCACAACGCCGGGCCGAATCGTCGCTAGGTCTCGAAGAGTGCTCGTAAACTCGGACATGGTGCGGGCCTGCGATAGATCGCTGCCTGGCTTGGGGTACACCAGCACTTGACGCCCGATGGTGCCATCGCGCTCGCGTAGTCCAGTCAGAAAGGACGAGGGTACGTCATCGACGGTAATGGTGTCGAGATCTTGGCGCCCCAATAGCTCGTCCAAACGCGCACGCTTCTCCGGAGCGATCGCCGCTCGCACGCGAGGCGTTAGGGTGTGGCGGATCGCGCGGATCTGCTCGAGCTTCGCGTCTTGATCGATGGGGACCACGTCATCGATGGTGCGCACGGCGGCGACGTATCGCCTGAGAGAGCCATGCGCGGCCGACGCCGCAATGCGCCTAGCCCCCTCCTCCGCGTCTGCTTTGGAGTCGAACATTACCATCGTTGGTGTGAGGTAGTGACCAAGCAGTCGGTCCATGCGCCTACCCCAATAGCCCTCTCCATTGGTCCATGTATCGTAACGCCGCAGCCTGTTGAAATCGGACTCCAACCACGAGGCATCGAAATGCGAGATCTTCCACACTGAAAGCCCCGTGCATGCGACGGAGGCGGCGATGATGAGCGCGGGCCAGCGCTCGATGAGCGAGACCAACCGGCGCATGAGCGTCGCGTTGGAAGTGTGTGCCCTCGGACGCGAAGCGTCGCCATCCAACCAACAGATCAGCGGCGGCATCAGTACGAACGCGCTGAGCCAGGAGCAAATCATGCCGAGCCCCCCGATGTACCCGAATTGGCGAAACCCGCGAAACTCGGTCGTGACCAGCGAAGCGTAGGACACCGCCGCAGCGAGAGCCGCGGCGACCGTTCCGGCGCGCGCCCCATGGACGGCGCCCACCAATGCCTCTTCAACGCTCACTCCGTTCCGGCGCTCCTCGCGATAGCGAGCGAGCAAAATGATCCCGAAGTTAATGCCATTACCGACGATGATCGAGCCCAGGAACGCGGTGTTCGAGTTGAGCGCCGTTACCCCAAAGAGCGGTGCCGATGACAGCGCGAACGCACAGACAGTGCCCACGAGCAACGGCGGCACCAAGATCAGCACGCTCCGAGCCCAACGAAAGTAGCCAACGATCACGGCCATCACGGCCATCACGACGAGAATCGACGATACCGAGAGGTCCGTCTGGAGGGCGTCCATTTCTTCAACGGCGGAGGCGACGTCAGACGCGTAACCGACACGCATGCCAGGCGCGTACTTGTTGGGCCCGCCGAGCGCCGACACGTCGCTCTTTACCTTGTCGAGCAGCGCCCGCGCCTGCTCGACTCCGCTGGAGAAGCCGCCTAGCTCGACGAACAACATCGTCAAGTTGTCGTCGGGATTGGTAAACCGGGCGTTGTCGGTCCGGCGCGTGGCGTTGGTGCGCACTTCGTACTTGCGCTCGATGTCGGAGGTTTCCACGCTGGGCGCTGGCTCGTCGTCATCGATATCGAGTCCTGTCTCGCGTGCTACCTCGTAGTCGCGGCGGGCCTCGATGCGCGCACGGATCTCCTTTAGATCCGCGACGTCGACGTAGAGCGGCGCGTTGCGTTCGATGAATCTCTGTTCGTCGGCGGTGCCGACACGCACCTCACGCACCAAATCCTGGGGGTAGGCGCGAATGCGGGCGGCGAGATCATCGAGGAGCTTCTCGGCGGCCGGGAGGTTGCCCCGCTTGCCGGTGTCGACCACCACGCCCAAGTACTGTAGGCCGCGGTTGCGCCGACGAAGCTCGTCGAGCGCAACGACACTGGGCGCAGTCGGAGGCAGTAGCTCCTCGATGTCGCTCTTCAGGTGCACGTAGAGCTCGACCGTGCGGTAAGTGGCTGGCACACACACCAAAAGCGCGAGAAACCAAATCGCTTTGGCGTGCTTGAGCACGAAGGCGATATACGCCCTGGAACGGGGACCAGGCTTCGAGGCGACAGACGTCACGTGAACCGCTTACTTGTCCTGAACTTCGTGGTAAACAATCGCGCACCGTGACCTCCACTATTAGAACGAGTTTGATCTCCGCTGCGCGCGCCGGCGCTGATGTGCTCAGAGCGTACTTTGCTGGGCCGCTTGCGCTTGGGGCAACGCAAAAAGGCCCCGCAGATTTCGTCTCCGAGGCCGACCTGCGATCTGAAGTCGCGATCCGCGATACGCTCAGAGCCGCGCATCCGGACGCACGCTTTCAGGCGGAGGAAACTGACATCGATCGCGCGAGCGCCGGCCCGCGTTTCATCATCGACCCGCTCGACGGGACCACCAATTTCCTGCACGAAATACCGCATTTCTCCGTCAGCCTCGCGTATGCAGACGACACCGGCATCGTAGCAGGAGTCGTATTGGATCCAATGCGTGATGAATTGTTTTGGGCGGAGCGTGGTGTGGGTGCGTTTCTTGGCGAGCGCCGACTGCGCGTGTCGTCGCAAGCGTCACTCGAAACGGCGCTCGTGCATACCGGCATCCCGCACCGCGCTGGCGCCGGTCACGCGAGCTATCTCGATGGCCTAGCGCGGGTGATGCAAAGCGTGGCAGGAATTCGCCGTATGGGCTCGGCCGCACTCGACCTCTCGTACGTTGCGGCGGGCCGCGGCGACGGCTTCTTTGAGAAGGGACTCAAGCCATGGGACCTCGCGGCGGGAATGCTGCTCGTTCGCGAAGCCGGCGGAATCGTGACCGACCAGAGCGGCGGCGAGAAGATGCTCGAGGGAGGTGACGTGCTCGCAGCATCGAGCGCGCTGCACGCACCATTGCTGAAAGCATTGCGCGGATTGTAGACTTCTCGGCGGGGATTTCGGACGCCTCGGGATTGATCGCCGCAGCTGGGTCACCCGAGTTGACGTGGATAGCTCGCGAGACGGCCCCGAGAGTCATGGTCTTCGCTCGCTCACGTTACGGCCCTCGCGGACGGCGCTGGTTCGCGTAGCAAAGCCATGACCGATAGGCAGGCGATCACCAGTAGTATCTGGGCGCAACGGACAGCGAGCACGGCTGCGAGGGCGCGGGCGGGCGCGCCGCCAAACCCCAAGACATTCGCAAACACCAGGTAAGCGGCCTCCGCAACGCCAACCTGGTTCGGTACAAACACGCCCACCGTAGCGCCCACCATGTGGACGCCATGCGCCAAGAATGCGCTCTTGACGCCGAAGGCTCCGCCCACCGCGAAGATCGCGATTCCGTACTGAAGGACTTGCAAGAGGCGACCGAGCACGCTCCAGGCGCCGGCACTCCAGGCGGACCCGCGCGTACCGATCTCGCCTCGCGGGAGAGCGCCGGCCAGGCGCGGGAATTTCTCCTTGAGCCACGTCCCGGCAGCCGAGCTGCGCACCGCACAGAGCAATACGGCACCCGCGAGGGTCACCAGCCAACCATTGCCGAGCAACGCGCTTGCTAGGTGCTGCGCGCCGCCGACCGCCCAAAACACGACGCAAGCTCCCACCGCGGACACGATTCCGTCAGCAAGCAACGACACCGCCTGAAGCTCGGTGCCTGCGACGACCGCGCGCTTCGCACCGGTATGCGGCGCAACCAGCGCCGCGCGTGCTGCCTCGCCGACCGCGCGACCTGCGGGCAGGAGCACGCAGCACACGTAAGAGGCAGCGGACGACCGCAGCCAACCTCGCGCGGTGACGGCATGCGCCGGCGCGATGAGAGCCGCAAAGGCAACCGTGTCGGCGGCGAGAAGCAGCGCTTCCAGGGCGACGAGTAACGGCAACCAGGACCCAGCTTGTTCGAGCGCGTGCAATAGCTGTGCGGGCTCAGTGCGCTTCACCAAGTAAATGAGCAGCGTAATGCCAAGGAACATCAGGAGCACCGGGCGAAAGGCTCGGATGCGCGAGAACCTCGACGGGCCGCCGGAAGATTGCGCGGTTGCTGTCAACGACTCGCCTTCGCTACGATCTCTTCGCGGTGTCGCCAGACCCGCGCAAATGCATCGGCGTAGCGCTCGACTAGGCCCGCTTCTTGGCCCATCAGTGGATACGACTGGGAGAAGAGCAACAACGACCCGTCTAGAAGGCGCGAGGTGTTGGGATAGCGCGCAGGGTCGTAGTTTTGTGCCAGGTCGGTCCCCGACGAGCGCGTCCGCAACGCGGGCACGAGCTTTTCACGAAACACCGCCTGTGCGGGCAGCGGCTGCGATTGCCAATACACGACCTCACACCCCTCCGCCGCGAGCGCCGCCTTGATCGACTCGCGAAGGAGTGCATGCGTGCAGCTGAGTCCGGCCCGCTCCGGGTCGAGGTGTACGCGATACTTGTGGTGCACCGAAGTTCGATCGGATATCGGTCCGGGCGGGGTAACTCCCGGTAACTCCCGTAGCCGGGCGGACAGTAGCGACGCGTTTTCAGCGCAGCGCCGGGTACGTTCCGGGAGCCGCTTCAGCTGAGAATGGGCAAGCGCCGCAGTCATCTCGTTACCGCGGTACATCGAGCCAAGCCGAACCGATTCGAGCGACCGCGTGCCATCGAGCGGATGCGTCGTATCGAAATCTGCGGCATCGCTCAGCCTGAGGTTCTGCCCAAAGTTGCGCACGCGGTTTGCGATCTCGGCGCCGTCCGGATCGTTCGTGACGAACAGCCCTCCCTCACCGGCTCCCAAGTTCTTGCTCGACTGAAGCGAGAAGCCACCCGCGCTACCGAGCGCGCCAACGGACTTGCCTGCGACGGTCGCTCCATGCGCTTGTGCGGCGTCCTCCACAACCCGCAAGCCAGAGCGCTCCGCAAGCGCAAGAATGGCTGGCATGTCGGACGCCTGCCCGTGGATGTGCACGGGCATAATGGCCTTGGTCGCCGGAGTCACCGCCGCGGCTGCCTGCTCTAGGTCCAGGTGTCCGGTCAATGGGTCCACGTCAACAAACACCGGCGTCGCGCCTTGCAAAACCACAGCAAGCGGCGTCGCAATAAAGCTGTATGCGGGAACGATGACCTCGTCCCCTGGTTCTACACCCGAGGCCGCCAGCGCGAGCTGAAGGGCGCTCGTCCCGCAATGAGTAAGGAGGCAGAACTTGGCACCAACATACTCAGCAAAACGTTGCTCGAGAGCCAAAGCTTCTGGCGCGTGAGAGCCCGAGAGAATGCCGCGATCTAGCACTCGGAGCACGGCTCGCCGATCGGATTCGTCGATGATCGGCCAAAGGCGGTGGTCGCCCGTTCGCACACTGGGCGTTCCGCCGAGTATCGCGGGCAGATCGTTAGTCATCGCTCACCTTTTCCGCTGTGACGCTTCACCCAGTCGAGGAGCAGTTGCTCTTGCTTGAAGAGGTCATGCACCGCCATGCTGCCCGGTTCGGTATAAGGGGACTTGAAGAAGAGCGACAACTGCCGCTGGATCCCTTTTTCACCTCGTTTCTTGGCCACGTCGAGCAGGCGCACAAGGTCGATGACGAGCGGCGCGGCGAGCGCCGAATCCTGGCACAGAAAATTGATCTTCATTTGCATCGGGATGCCCGCGAAACCGACCAGATCGATATTGTCCCAGGCCTCTTTGGAGTCTCCGCGCGGCTTGTAGTAATGAATGTGCACCTGGTGGTTTTCGACGGGGTAGCCCACGATCGAATCCAGCACGCTCGCCTTGGACAAGACCTTCGTCTTGTTGGACTCCGGCTCCGCGAGAACGCGGCCGTCGTTGTTGCCGAGAATATTGGTCGAATACCAGCCTTCGATGTGCAGTCGCCGTACTCTGAACATCGGCGCCAACGCGGTCTTGAGCAGTGTCTGGCCCGTCTTGCCGTCCATGCCCGCAAACGGATTGCCAAGCTTGTCCGCGTGCTCACGCAACGCAGCAACGTTGGTTAAGCTCGGAGTGAAGTTACAGTACGGCGCGCCGAGCAGATTTGCTGCGTAAAAATAGCGCATCGCGGGGTTGATCCGAGGATCGTTCTCGTCCAAACCCAGTTCGAAAGCGGCGAGTGTTTGATGCACGTCGCCCTCGCTTAGGTACGGTTCGGTCGAGGCGAGATTGACGATCACGACCTGGTCGACGTCGTTCTGTTTCTTGAATTCCTCGACGTTCCGCCGGATGACGGCGATCTCGGCGCGGTGGCCATCCGCCGCAACGACCCGACCGCTTCCCAGTCTCCCCTTGGGGACAATCGCCGGCCAAGCGCTGATTGCTTCCAGCTTTTCGCGCACGGCCAGCAGCCTCTCCGGAGGTAACACGCGGTGCTGCTGCGCGGCTTCGAAGGCGTTCGCGAACGTCGGGTCCCAGCCGCCAAACACCAAGCCCTCCAGCGGGACTACATCCAGCCAATCGGCGATGGACTCTGTTGCTTCGGCTTTCTCCGTCAGCATGCCCAAGCGCGGCACGAGACCACGCAGCATGAGCTGGACCCCTGCGAAGAGCGTGGACGCCACGGCGCCATGGGCACCGATCACCAATACACCAAGTCGTTTCATGAATTCCTCGACACTTGTCCTGTTGAAAGAGGTCCCTTAGACGGACTCTATGAAGGCGCTGATCTGAGCGCGGCGAGTGGGATCGATGACGCGCGGGAATTTGCCCTGCATGTTTCCGTTGGTTACCTGGTCCAGGTATGCCTGCGCGCCTCCCCTGCGAAGAGGCACGACGCGCGGGGGTAGCAGAGCAACGTCGTTCGTGCGGTGCTCTCGGTACACACGATTTTCACGACACAATCCCTCGTCGAAGGCGCGGGCAAAACCCGCCAGATCTGCCGGGCGTTTGTCGGGAGCGAATTCGACGAACAGCAGGTAGCGGCTGCGTGGTCCGACCTCCGCGCTCGCGCCAAAGTCGAGCGTCGTGCATGGGACGACGGACGAAGCATGCGAGACGGCTCTCTCTATCTCGATGTGCGTGGTCAACTCCTGCGTCACCGAAAGGCAACCCGAAAGCCGACCGACAAACTCGATCCGGTTGGGGTATGGAAAACGCACGATGTCTCCGAGCTTGTACGCGTACAAGCCAGACACGGTCGTGACGACGATCGCATACTGCCGACCGAGCTCGACCTCCCAAAGCGGAACGCGACGAGCACTCGACTTGTCGTGTTCTTCGAGCGCTATGAACTCGAAGAACGTCCCTCGATGCGGCATCATCAGCATGCCTGGCAGATCGCGATGATCGGTGGCTGCGTAGATCCCACCCTCGGTCGCGTTATAAGTGTCGACCAGGACGGCGTCATCGCGCCCCAGGAGTTCGCGCAGGAGTGGCCGATACGGCTCCGCGGATACACCTCCGCCCAGCAAAATCCGCAAATTGGGCCAGATCTCAGACACGGTGCGGGCGCGCCGTCCGCGCCTACTCGCTTCTTGTAAGAGCTTCTCGAACATCAAGCTGAACCAACAGGTGGTGCCGGCCAGCGCGCGCACGTCATGATCGAAGCAAGTGGCAGCGATGCGCGTGAGCTTCTCCTCGTAGTCGCCGATGCGGCGACACTCCTCGTCCGGTAAATACGCGGGCTCGGCCAGTTTGGGCAAAGTAGCG
>DATCFJ010000221.1:0-7908 GCA_036509605.1 Polyangiaceae bacterium
GCGCAGCGCCGTCCCAAACAGGAATGCGCGTTCGCTCCCGAGCCTGATTTCGGCGAGCCGTTCTGCCGCGACCAGAAATACGTGCTGTGCGGCGTCGTCAGCGCCACCTGTGCTCATCCCGAGCCGCCGCACGAGGCGCCAGATGAAGTCGTGATGATCGGTGAACAGCCGTTCCAGCCGAGCCTTCGACTCCTCCGCGGGCGCTGGTTTGACGGGGTTCGACACCACGAGCTGCAAAATAACGCTCATTGCCTGCGGGGGTAATGCCGCGGCTCGCGCTTTCGATCACTGCAAAACAAAACGAAGCCCCAAACCGGTCGAAAGATACAGCGGGGGTGTTTGCCAGAAGCGCGCGCCGCCGAGCGTGAATTGGTCGCGAACCAAGGTGGCGCCGAGCGCCGAATCAAGAGTGAGCTCGAGGGCTTGGCTGAGTTTGAGAAAGAACATTGTCGAACCGCCCCAGGACCAATATTGCCGGTTTTGCGCTTGCGGATCCGGCGTGTTCGAGCTCCAGGCGTGCAGCACGCCGCCGCTGCCGAAGGCGCACGGGCGGAACACCAGCGCGGTCGTTCCGAGCCGCAGCGGGCAGGCAGACAGGGTAACGAGCGAGCTTGAAAAATTGGCGTGGCCGCCGGGCTCGCTGAGCGCGCGCCGCTCCAAGTGGCTGAGCGAGCCGCGCAGCAGCGGCGCCAATAACGTGTGCGAGCGCGAAGCGACGTCCAGGAACAGCGCTCCGCCAATAGCGGTCTCTGGAACAGCGTGAAAAGCCGCGCTGAGGGCGACCCCGACGGCCGTTTCGGCCCCGGTCCTGGTGGGCGTCGTGCTGTGGACGTCTGGCGTTGGTCCGCGGGGTTCCGAGCGCGCTACGGTAGCGGGCTTTGTGTTCGTAGCGGGCTTTGTGTTCGCAGCGGGCTTTGTGTTCGTAGCGGGCTTTGTGTTCGCTGGCGGCGGCGTTTCCGCAGGCTGTAACAACGCCTGCGGGTCCAGCGATACGGTGCTGATCAGGGCCAAGCCCTCCACCGCCTCGGGGCAGCTGCTGAAGCGCACGCTACGCTGCCGTACGCTGCCGTCGTGCTCGATGAGGCGTAGCTCGCCGCGTGTGAAATCTCCGTCCACGCTCAGGTGGATCGACAGCTCGCGGTCGTGCGAGCCCTCATCCACGAAGCGGATGCGGGAGGAGCGCCGCTGCACGCTGCGTTGAAAGTCCCCTACCTCCGGGCAGCCGGCGGGCGCCTCGTAAGACAGCAGAATTCCCGCCAATTCCTGGGCCCGCAGCCCGCTCGCACCGAGCAACACAGCGACTAGCGCCGCGATGGTAATGAGGCAGTGGCGAAAGCGCCCGGTGATCGCGTCGAGCAACGTGGACCAGTAAAGCATGATTGTCCGGCTCGTTCGTGCCCGATCCGGCGCGAGTGATCGAAAGCTGCTCTCCGTGCATTAGCTACGGTGGCCATTCGAAACCGGCTGACACCGCTGCTCTGCCTTTTGCCTCTCGTCGCTTGCGGGTCAGTGTACGGTTCCTGGTGTGACTAGATCAAAGGCGCCGCCGCCGGCAACACGGTCAACCTCATCCTGGGTTGCCCCGGCGAGGTCGTTCATTAGGCGTGCCCTGCTCGGTTCTGCGCTGAGCGTTGCCGCGTGCTCGCTGGGAGGGTCGACGGTAAGCCTCGGTGGGTCTCCGCGGGCTTTGGACGCTGGCGCGGGCGGCGCCAGCACTGCGAGCGGTGGCGCTCTGAACGTCGTCCCGTCGGACGTAGCCTGTGCGAACGGGAAGAAGACGACCGTGAGTGGTACGGTCTACGATCCCGCTGGCGAAACCCCGCTGTACAACGCCGTTGTCTACATTGCTGACGATCCGGGCAAAGCGCTGCCGCCATTCGCGAGCGTAGTGGCGTGTGAAAAGTGTAGCGAGCCCGTGCCAGCGAAGGCGGTTGCGTTGAGCGGCCCGGACGGCAGGTTCGTGCTCGAAGGCGTGCCCTCAGGCCCGCTCGATTTGGTCATTCAGATCGGCAAATGGCGACGAAAAACCAGCATTCCGAATGTGATCGCGTGTCAGGACAATCCGCTCATCGACCCTGACCTGACGCGCCTGCCTCGCAATCACAGCGAGGGCGACATCCCCAAGATGGCGCTCTCCACTGGCCATTCGGACGCGCTCGAATGCTTGCTGCGTAAAATCGGCATCGACGACTCGGAGTTCAGTACGGATAGCGGTGCCGGTCGAGTCAACCTATTCGTCGGTTGCGTCGGTGACGACAACGGAAGCACGCCGCCGCATTTTGGCGCCAACCAATTCGCAGCTAATCTGGGCGGGCTGCCTTTCCCGTCCACCAATCGCCTCTTTGATTCGGGCGAGCTCAGTCAGTACGACGTCGTCATCTTCTCGTGCGAAGGCCACAAGTGCGACACGATCCAAACTCCGGCGAACGTCGCGCAGCTGGTGGATTACGAGAATCGCGGCGGGCGCGTGTTCCTCGATCACGACCACTACAATTGGCTGAACCACGCCGACGCGCCGATCGAAAAAGCTGCGCAATTTAGCTCGAGCCCGGACATTCCCAGCCCGCTGGCGGCAGATATTTACACGAGTGAGCAAGCGCTCAGCGACGGCGGGAGCGTGGGTTTTCCGAAGGGCGATGCGTTCGCGCAGTGGCTGTACGCCGTGCACGCTTCTGCCACGCTCGGTGTCCTGAATATCTACGGCGCAAAAACATCTTGCGAAAGCTTGGACCCAAACCGAGCACAGAACTGGATCTACCGCAGCAAATCCCCGGCCGGGTTCTTCTACTTCACGATAGGCACGCCAGTGGCCGAGGCCGACGACACGCCGGCACCCGAGGCCTGCGGCCGCGTCGTGTTCACCGACCTGCACGTGAGCGCCGCGGGCGTCTCTGCCGACTACTCCGACGAAGCGACGCCCTTCCCGCTCGGCTGTGTGAGCAAAGAGCTGACGCCCCAAGAGTTGGCTCTCGAATTCATGATCTTCGATCTGTCTTCTTGCGTCCAACAAGAGACGGCAGAGCCGACCGCGCCGCCGCCGAGGTAGCCGTACGGTGACGCCGAAGGCTGAGTGCGCTGTGCCGTGCTCGGTGACCATCAAGGAATCTCAACAATCTGACGCCACTTTCCGATACTTATGAAAGTAGCGGTCGTTTTTTTGAAGCACGCCGGGGGCTCGCGGCTACCCTATGCGCACCATGCGCTGGAATATCGAGATGAAACGTGGCGCGGCTTGCGCCGCACTGACTGTGGTCTGCGGTTGCGGAGCGCCCGCGGGGGCGGCCAAGCCGACGGTCATCCCGGCACCCGAAGCTCGGATCTCGAGTGCCGGTGAGCCTATCCCTCTGGCCTTCGAGGCCAAGCCTGCCCCGGTTCCGGTTCCGCCCGCGCCGACGCACTCCGTCGCAACGGCCGACTTCGGCAAAGCGTACGACCAGCCGGTGTCGCTTTACACGCTCAAGAATAAGCACGGCCTGACGGCCAAGGTGATGACCTACGGCGCGACGCTGACCGAGCTCGATGTTCCCGATCGCACGGGGCACCTCGACGACGTCGTGCTCGGTTTCGACAACGTCGACGACTACGTCAAGAGCAGCCCGTACTTTGGCGCGAGCATCGGGCGCGTCGCCAACCGCATCAAGCGCGCCCGCTTCGAGCTCGGCGGTAAGACGTACACGCTCGCGGCCAACAACCCGCCCAATCACTTGCACGGCGGCAAGCGCGGCTGGGACAAAGTGATCTGGGAGGCGAAAGTCTTGCCCGACCGTGACGCCGCAGCAGTGGAGCTCGACTACGTCTCCAAGAATGGTGAAGAAGGCTACCCGGGCACAGTGTCAGCGAAGGTCGTGTACACGCTGACCGACAATGACGAGCTGCGCGTCGAATTCTCCGCGACGACCGACACGACCACTCTCGTCAACATGGCGCACCATAGCTATTGGAACCTCGCCGGCCAGAGCTCGAACACGATCCTCGATCAGGAGCTGACCGTCGATGCCGACCGCTACACGCCCGGTGATCCCGTGCCAGACGGTTCAATCAAGTCGGTCAAAGGCACGCCCTTCGATTTCTTGACGGCCAAGCCGATCGGAAAAGATCTGAAGGCGGCTGGTGGCAAGCCGGTCGGCTACGATCTCAACTACGTGGTGAACGGCGCGCCGAACAAGCTGCGTGTCGTCGCAAAATTGAAGGATCCGAAGTCTGGCCGCGTGTTGACTCTGTCGGCTGACCAGCCCGGATTGCAGGTTTATTCGGGCAATTTCCTGGACGGGACCGTCAAGGGGAAGGGCGGGGTCAGCTACGCGCAGTATGCGGCGCTGTGCCTCGAATCGCAGAAGTTTCCCAACTCGATCAACGTGCCGGCCTGGAAAGACTCCGTGGTGTTGAAACCGGGGCAGACCTATCAGCACACGATGGTGCACGCCTTCTCGGTCGAGTGAGCGCGATTCCGCACGTTTCCTAGGCTGGTTCGCGCTGAGCTTCTCGGCGCGTACCTTGCGAAGGCGCGCCGCGCCGAGCTACGATCCGAGCCGTGGTCGCGATGCTCAAATGTCCGAACTGCGGCGCGCCGCTGCAGGGCACTGGCATGGCCGAGCAGCGCGCCTGCACGTATTGCGGCGCGCTGCTGCAAGTGCCCAAACCGGCGCCCGCAATGCAGGCGCCGCGAGCAGCGACGCAACCGCAGGCATCGCGCGCGGTTTTGCTGGTTTCGGTGTTGGGCTTGTTGAGCCTCGCGCTCGCCGCGGGAGTGACTACCTTTCGCACAGTCATGTCGAGCATGAGCCCTGCACCGGTGCCACGAGCCACGCCTGCAGTGGCGGCGCAGGCCACCGAGGCCGCCTTGCCGCAGGGGCCGCCTCGGGTGGCTTGGAACCGGCTGGAAGGCATCGACATTCATGCCACGGTGGATCAAGCCAAAGTCGCGCTCAAGCAGCAGTTCCCCGAGGCCAAGGTGGATCAAGACAAAGAGTACCGGATCGACCTCGACCATCCGATTCTGAGCGACGTGTTTTACTCTTGGGACTGGGGCTGCACTTGTCTGGAGCGGGCGGTGTTCTTCTTCAAGGACTACCCGACACGCATGAAGACCCCAGAGGCGTTCATTCCGTGTCTCGAGCGCGGGCTCGGAGCGATCAGCACGAGCGCGCCGCCCTTCGACTACGATTGGCCGGCACATGGAGATCTCCCGCATGTGCACCTCGGTCCGCAAGATTTGACGATCGATCTTGCTCGCGGCACCAGTGAAGTCAGCTACCGCAAGGCACTACGCATACTTGGCGGCTGTCGAAATTGATGGCCACACTTTACGTCGAGCCTCGGCACCTCGGCTGTCGTGACGACTAGTCGTCCGTGCGGGTCACAGTATTTGTAGGCGCCCTTAGAAACTTGAAGCCGTTTTCCGGATGACGACGCACTCGTCTGCGAGAGCGCTTTTTCACGCTTGCCAGCGCGGCAATAACAGTCCACACGTCGATATTACGTTCTGCCCGGCGGGTTGAGATGTGACCTGCGGTGGGGTTTCGACAGGGTCATCGAAAAATGAAATACTTAGCGGCGGGCTTGGGGTTGATTGCGGTGGCGGCGTGTTTCGTTGCCTGCTCGGGCTCAACGCGTCACGAAGATGCGACTGTGATTCCGAGCCCGGACGCAGGGACCGAGGCGGGGACGCAGCTTCCGGACGCCGGCCCCGCGATCTGCAAGCTCGACACGGATTGTCCTCAGCAGCTGTGCAACACACTGAGCGGCAAATGCGTCGATTGCCGTACGGCTTCGGACTGCGGGCTAGACAAAGAGTGCACGCTCGGCGTCTGCAAGGACGTCACCTGCGTGCCGAACAGCACCTTCTGTCGTAACGGCAGTGTCTCGACGTGCAGCGGCGACGGCTCGACGTCGACGCCGTCGCAGCACTGCACGACCGACCAATTCTGTCTCGAAAAAGACCACATCGCGATGTGCAGCGCGACCGCCTGTTCGCCGGGGGACTCCCTGTGCGCGGGCAACGTGGCGACCTCTTGCCTCATGGACGGCTCCGGGCCGAAGCCGGGTGGGACCAACTGCAGCGCGTCGAAGCAATCCTGCTACTCGGGCATGTGTCGGGATCAGGTCTGCACGCCCGGCAAACGCCTGTGCGACAACGGTGGGCTCTATCTCTGCAGTGACGCAGGTACGTCGCGTGCGCTGCTCAGCAGCTGCGGCGCAGGCCAAGTGTGTGACGCCGACGCTGGAGCGTGTCTGCCCAAAGTCTGCGACCCAGGTAAGCTTGGCTGTGATTCGACTCGCGTGGTGACATGCAACAGCGTCGGTAGCGGCTGGAACCAGTCCGGTCCGGATTGCGCATCTAGCGGAGCTTTATGCTCCGCAGGCGCCTGTCTGCCCATTACATGCAGCCCGGGGCAGACATACTGCAAGGACAACAAGGTTACCCGCTGCAGCTGGGACGGCACGTCGTCCTCCGTGTCCCAAGACTGCAGTCAACTTCCAGGTTCGCGCTGCGCTTCTTCTCCGTACGGGTACGGGTACGCGCAGTGCATGCAGCCGGCCTGCACGGCCAACACGCTCGGCTGCAATGGCAACGTGCTTGCCACGTGCAACGCTGACGGCAGCGACTGGACAGCCGGGGGCACTGATTGCACGCTGACCAATACGTCGTGCATTGACGCGAAATGCGTGCCCAACGTGTGTGCGCCAGGCACGTTGTTCTGCGCGAGCGGCAACGTCCAGCAATGCGATGGATTGGGCCAGACCTTCTACCAATCGCAATACTGCGCCAGTGGCACGGCGTGCGCGGCGGTCACGGGCGGCTCTGCGGAGTGTGATCCCACGCCGTGCACCGCGGACACCGACGGCTGCGTCGCCGAGAAGTTCGGTCACTGCGCTCAGGACGGCATGAGTGTCGGCGGGACGGTCACAGACTGCGGCGCAGCGAGCAAGGTGTGCACTCCTCAGGGCTGCGCCGCTTCGGCCGTGACGACGCTCTCGACGGCGAACCAAGTCGGCACCGGCGGCGACGGGGACATGCTCACCAACACGGTGCTAGTGCATACCCCGCGAAAGCTGACCATGATCGAGGCCTATCTCTCGCTTCCGAATGCGCGCACCTTGACTTGGGTAGTGTACGAGCAAACCAATGCTAACCAAGTGGGAGAGTTTGACCTCGCCTACAAAACGACGACCCCGGGCAGCGGTACCGCCTTCCAAAGCTCGGGCGCGATCAGCTTCGAGCTCAAAGCTGGCAAGACGTACGCAATTGGCGTCAGCGTGACCGGCGGTAGCTTCGTCTACTATTACGACACGTCGACCTCGGCGCAGTCCTTGAGCTTCGCTCACGTCGTGGACTCGATTGACCAAAGCCCGGGTTCACCCGTCCCGACCGTCTTCGACGTTTACGATCAGGGTTCGCCTTCAAACCTTGTGTACAACGCGCGCCTAACGACGACTCTCCCCTGAGCTCACTCTCTCGCGGCACCGGCTCTGGCCTGCTAGGCTCGGTCATGACTTTTGCCTCACTAGGCTTGTCCGAGCCAGTGCTACGCGCGTTGGCCGATCTGGCGTACGAGACGCCCACGCCCGTGCAACGCGCCGCGATTCCCGCGATCTTGCAGGGGCGGGATGTTTGGGCGTCGGCGGAGACAGGGTCGGGCAAGACCGCCGCGTTCCTCCTTCCGATCATCGAGACGCTCAATGCCAGTCGCAAAGAGTCGTTGGGGGATGTTCGCGCGTTGGTGCTCGTGCCGACGCGCGAGCTGGCCGCGCAGATCGAGGGCTCGATCCGGGGCTTCCAGCGTTACTTGCCGCCGCTCAGGACCTGCCTCGTGGAGGGCGGCGTGTCGATCAATCCGCAGATGATGGCGCTGCGCGGCGGAGTAGACATTGTTGTGGCAACGCCCGGGCGTTTGCTCGATTTGCTGA
>DATCFJ010000222.1:0-4325 GCA_036509605.1 Polyangiaceae bacterium
CTGCTCCTTCCTCGGGGTACTCACGCCAGACGTCCGTTGCGACGTTGGCGTACGGGCCTTCAATCGGCGCGAGCGGCGCGGGCTGAGGCGCCGGTGCCGGCGCGGGCGCCGAGAACGGCATGCTGTTGTGGTTGCCGCGCAATAAACCGCGAAGCTCGCTCAGCCCGCCGTGCAACCCCTCCGAGCGCAGCAGGTCGTCGATACCGGTCTGGTTCCGAACTTCCACCGTCAGGTTTCTGATTTTGCGCAGCCATTGCCCGAGGGTCTGCAGCATCCCCGGCAGCTTCTTCGGACCAACGGCAATCAGGGCGACCACGCAGATCACCATCAGCTCGCCAAACGAGAAACCGAACACGCGCGCAACTTAGCGCATCGCCCTGAAAGCTCAAACGCTGGGTCGTGAATTCTGGGTCTTTTTCGGTCGAGGGCAAATGATAGGGTAGGCGCGTGCTGGTCCTTTGGTTCCTGGCCTTTCTGGTCATCGCGCCGACCGTGTTCGTCTATTTCCTGATCATCAAGGGGATGGACCGCTACGAGCCGGAGCCGTTCTGGCTGCTGACGGTGGCCTTTTTCTGGGGTGCCGTGGTGGCCACGCTGATGGCCATCGTCATGAATCAGGTAGGCGAGGGGGTGCTCGTGGTCGCATTGGGGGCCCCTCAGACGAGCGCCATCGTGCAGTCGTCGACCGCCTCTTTCGTGGCGCCGTTGGTCGAGGAGTCCTGCAAGGGCTCTGGTCTGCTCGTGCTTTGGCTCGCCTCGGCGCTGTGGCTGCATGAGGTCGACGGCGCGCTGGACGGCGCGATCTACGGAGGCGTGATCGGGCTCGGCTTCACCCTCACGGAGGACGTGTTGTACGTGGGCAGCGCAGGCGCCCAAGGCGGCGCGGCTGCCTTTACCGCCTTGTATTTGGTTCGCACGGTGGCCGCCGGTCTGAGTCACGCCTCGTTCACGGCGATGACTGGGCTCGGTGTGGGGGTGGCGTCTGAAACCACGAGCCCCGGGCTAAAGCTGTTCGCCCCGGTGGCGGGCTGGATGGCCGCTGTGGGCCTGCATTTCGTGCATAACTTCCTGGTCACCTTTCTCAACGAGGGAGGCGTCGGCCTGGTACTGAAATTCTTGGTCTTCTGGACCTTTGATCTGCTGTTCTTCTTGCTCGTGATTTCCTTGGCCGTGCGCGATCGCGCGATCGTGCTTCGCGGCTTGATCGACGAGGTCGGCCGGTTGCTGCACCCCAAGGAGTTGGGACGCACGGCGAGTTATTGGATGCTCGTTCCGTTTTGGAACCTAACTTGCCTGACTGGCAGCCCGGGGGGCTATTCCGCGAGCCGGAAGAAGCAACTGGCGCTCGTTGAGCTGGCGTTTCTCAAGCAGCGTCGCGCGCGCGGTCAATCCGGTGCAGAGCTCGATCGCAGCGAGGCCGAGCTCCGCAGTCGGGTGAGCCGCGCCAACGCAGCCGGCGTGTTCATCGGCGCGCGCTGAGCAGCCGGCGCGGCTACTTCACGAGCGCGCGAGCGATGACCAACCGTTGGATCTGGCTCGTGCCTTCGTAGATCTGCAGTACCTTGGCGTCGCGCATCAGCTTCTCGGGCGGGTAGTCTTTCACATAGCCGTTGCCGCCGAAGACCTGCACCGCGTCGATCGCCGTCTGCATCGCCTTGTCTGCGCCAAAGGCCTTGGCGTAGCTGGACACGATCGGATCACGAACCCCGTTGTCCAGGTTCCACGCGGCTTTTTGATACAGAAGGCGCGTAGCCTCGGCGCCGATCGCCATCTCTGCCAGCATGGCTTGGACGAGCTGATGCTCGGAGATCGGCACGCCGAACGTCTTACGCTCTTTCGCGTATTCGACCGAGATATCGAGGCAGCGTTGCATCAGGCCGGTCGCCATGGCTCCGATGTCGGGGCGCGTCTGGTTGAAGGTCTCCATCGCGAGCTTGAAGCCTTCACCTTCGACCGCGAGGAGGTTTGCTTTGGGCACCTTAACGTCCTCGAAATGCACGGCTGCGGTGTCGCTAGCGCGCTGTCCGAGCTTGTCTTCGTGCTTACCGACGCGCAACCCGGGGGTATCGCGATCGACGATGAAGGCGGCGATGCCACGGTGTCGCTTGGACGGATCCGAGGTCGCGAATACGACGTAGAAGCTCGCGAAGCTGGCGTTCGTGATCCAGCACTTCTCGCCGTTCAGGACGTACTCGTCTCCGTGCACTTTGAAGGTCGTTTTGAGGCCCGCGACGTCGCTGCCGCCGCTCGGCTCTGTGGTGCAGTAACTCGCAAATAGCGGCTCCGCCGTGAGCATCCCGAGGTATTTCTTCTTCTGGGCGTCGTTGCCGCCGAGCTTGATCGGCGTGAGCGCCAACGAGTTGGCGAGCAAGCTGGTTTGAATCCCGGTGCAGCCGTAGGCGAGCTGCTCGGCGATCAGCGCGTTGTCCAGCTCGCCCATGCCGGCGCCGCCGTACTCGGTGGGCACGGTCATGTTGACCAGGCCAAGTGCGTGCGCAGCCTCGAAGACGTCCTTTGGAAAGCGGCTTTCGCGGTCGCACTCTGCGGCGACGGGGATGATGCGCTCGCGTGCGAAGCGCTTTGCAACGTCGACCAGCGCGCGTTGCTCGTCCGAGAGTCCGAAATTCAGCATGGCGTTACTCCTTCGTGCGGCGTCGCATTCGGTTCATTTCGGCGCGCACCGCCTTCGCTCCGAGCGAGTAGCCCAGCGCAAACCCGACCAGCAAGATGCCAGGGATGAAGATGATGTGCGCAGCGGTCATCAGACGCTCGGCTTAGTCTCTAGCGCTATCCTTCGAGCCGCTAGCCGTTAATGCCTTTTCGAGCTCGGAAATCCGAGTTTCGACGCGCCCTTGGCGACGCCAGCTCACGAAAACGAAGCCGAGCAGAAGTGCCCACATCACCACATAGGCAGTGATCAGCAGGTTGGCGGCGCTGGTAGTCTCGCCGCCGCCTTGGACCGGGACGAACTCGGTCGAGCGCGAGCCGGGGTCTGCGACAGTGCCTGGATTTGTCTGCGATTGCATGATGCCCTTTAGTAGTCGATCAGACCCGTGGCGATGGCTTGCTCTTCCAGGCGCTCGACGCGCGATACGGCCAGCGCCAAGCGTGCGCGCGACCAAAGCAGAAGCCCCGCGAGCATGGTCATGGCCAAAAAACCCGTGAGCAGCGCATGCGTCATCGCCGCGTGGTGCAACCCGCCTCCGCCACTGCGGGTCACGACGATGGGGTGATTGCCGCCCCATTTCAGCACGGAATAGTGAATGACCGGCAGGTTGACGGTGCCCAGCACGCCGAGCGCCGAGGCGAACTTGCGCTCCGCCTCACCGTTGCCGGCGAACGTGCGCAGCACGACGATCGACACGTACACCAGGACACTGAGCAGCAGTGTGGTTAGCTGCGGATCCCAAGTCCAATACACGCCCCAGGCCTTTTTCGCCCACAGCGGGCCGCTGGTCAGCATCATTGAACCGAATAAGACAGCGCACTCGGCGCCAGCCCGCGCGGCAGCGTCGCGCGCGTCGGATGGGCGGTATAGGTACATCGCGCTGGCGATGCAGCACACGCCGCCGCACAGGTACATGGCGTACGCTGACGGCACGTGGAAATAAAAAATCTTCTGGGCGAGCCCGCCTGCTTGTAGCTGCGCGATCGGAGTCACCAAAAAGATGTAGCCAATCAGATACACGAAGATCGCGGAGGTGGCCGCGAGCAGCGCGTAGAAAAGGCGGTCTGTCGGACGAGTCACGGCGTTCAACGTAGTGCCATGACAGTACGGTTGCAAATCGCCAGAATTCCGGCCATTCGCCCTGGTTCCTGCGGCCCTGGCCTTATGAAAGGCTAGCAACGTCCGAACCGCCCCGGCATTCCCGGGCCGCGTTAGCCGGCAGCGGATTTCACAAGGTGCAGGTGGCCATGGCCAACAGTGCGGCGATCTTGGCCTCAGTGACGTTGAATTCCTTCACGGCCAGGTCAGCCTCGGCCACGCGCAGCAGGCTCTCGGTGGTGACCAGATCGAAGCTAGTGCCACTACCGTTTAGGAACTGAATTTTCGAGAGCCGAGCGGTCTCCGAGTCAATCTCCCGCGTTTTGGCAGCGACGGCGAGATTGGCTTCGGCGACCTGCACGTTGCGCAGAGCTTGGGCTACCTGAAGCGACGCGCCACGCTTGGTCTCGGCGAGCTCCGCGTGGGCGGTGTCCACTCCTGCCCTTGCCGCGGTGCGCTGGCCGGCACGCAGGCCGCCATCGTAGATGCTCCACGTCAGGACCGCGCCAATCGTCCAATTCACGGTGCGATTGTTTACCGCGAAGCGCGGGTCTTGAAC
>DATCFJ010000223.1:0-3429 GCA_036509605.1 Polyangiaceae bacterium
ATGGATCCCCCACCGATCCGCAAGGCCCGCCGCAGCCAACGCCACCTTCCAGATCTTCGAGAGGCCGAAGCGTGTCAGTTCGACCCCGTGCTGACCGAGGAACAACGGTCCGTCAGCGTCAACGAGCTCGCCCCAACCGGCCTTCGACTCGAGATACGTGGCCAGGCGCGACGCTAGGCGTGAAGAAATCGGGACGAGTCGCGGTCGCCCCCCCTTTCCACGCCGGACAAAAACAGCTGGGCTGCCGTCTTGAAGGTGGACATGGCCAATCTTGAGCGCGCACGCCTCGGACACGCGTAGGCCCGAGCCGAGTAGGAGCTCGATGATCGTGGCGTCGCGCACCCTCTTCGGCACACCACTCCTTTGCCATCCGTCAAGCACAGCGCGCAGGTGCGCAAGGTGTTCGGTCCGGAGAAATCGATCGGGCGTGAGCACCCAGGCTTTGGGGGCGATACGAGCCGGGCTTGCTGGACGTCGCTGTGCGGATTTCGCTGCCATTGCTCCAGGTACGTCCAGGTCCGCCCAACGCTTGACTGGCACACCGCGACAAGTGGCACACCTACCCCCAAATCCTTGCCCGAACTTGGGCGAGGGCACCTTTCGCCTCTTTTGTGCACTCCGCGGCGGTCTGTTTCCAGTGGTGTTGGGAGGTGTCGAGGCACTTTGGGCGGGATGACGGAGGTGTTGAGCCCCGTGCCTTCGTCCGTGTTGCTTGCCCGCGATCTGACAGACGCGCGAGCCCAGGTTCAATTCCCGGCGCCTCCACAATGATATCAACGGCTTGCGGATCGTTAGGACAATTCGCAAGGCCGTTGAGTGGACTTAGCAACGTGAGTGGCAGCGCGGGGAACACCGCCCCGATGACTTCGCCGACCGCTTCGGCGGTGCGGATGTACTTCTGAGTCATGTCGAACGTGGTGTGACCGGCGCGCTGCTGGATCTTGAGCGCGTCGTCGCCGCGGATGGCCATCCAACTGAGCCCGGTTCCGCGCAGGTCGTGGAAGGCGCAGGCGCTTGCAGCTTGCGTCGTTGCGGAAGAGCGCGGCGCGCTTCACTTTGGCGGCTTCGAGGTGTTTGCGCAGATCGGCGGCCGACCACTTTTGCTGACGCATGGTGATCACGGCACCAGCGCCGTCAGCCTCGGCGTGCATCGCGCGAAGGAGTGGCATCAGGTTGGCGTCCGTCGCAGTTCGGACATCCACGCGCTCCATCGAGCCAGCGATAGAGCGGCGCTCCAGCTCATGCAAAACCTCTGCAACACTACGTGACGCACAATGAGCGTGCGAGCAGTGGAAGCCGCCAAGTCCGTCCGGTGCGTTGGCGGGAAAGATCACCGTCGACGAGTCCTGCAACTTCCCGGTCGTGTGCTTGTCCTGCCATGGGCAGGCCACAGAGCGCTTGCCCCCGTCGAGACGGCGGCCGAGCATGCCCAGCGCCGAAAAGGCGCGACCTAGCGGCGTGGCGCCGGCGTCAGGGACTGCCTCGATTGGCTGTTCGGGTTTTTCCCACTTCGTCTTTGCTCTAGGTCGAACCCACGCGGGCAACGGCGCCAGCTTCGTCTTATCCGGCGAGTTCACCCAACGGTAAGGTCACAAGGTCAGCCGAGATACTTCCGCACGAGCCCCTCGTTCACGAGCTGACGCCAGTGCCCCGCGAGCTCCTCGGAGAAGGTCTTGTCCTCGATGAGCACGCCGGCTTCGATGTTGCGGGTTTGCCCACGCGCGGTGAAGTTGGCGGACGTGATGAACGAACGCTCGTCATCCACGACGACACACTTGGCGTGAAGGCTTGCCCGCGATTTGGGTTCGGCCGTCCGCGGGTCGTAGTAGACGTCAGGCTTCGGCAGCCCGAACGTCCAGAGGTCGGAGAAGAACCGATCGATCTCTCGGGTCGCAAACGCCTGCGCGTCGCCGCGGTCTGAATCCTCACGGTCGATGTTCATGAACAGGAGCACGCTCACCCCTCGGTCAGCCATGGCCGCGTGAAGTGGTTTGAGGATCCGAGCGCGGTCGAAGCCATACCCGCCGACGATGATCGTTCGCTTCGCCTCGTTGAAGAGCCACTCCACCACCAGCCCCGTGTCCTTGGCGATGCTGGCCTTTGTCTCGGGCCCGGTCCACACGAGGTCGAGACGAGGCGGTGGCCGATGCACCCGCTCGGCTATGGCTACCCGAAGCGCGACGGCGACGCCCACCCTGTCGATGCCTCGAAGTGCCTCAACCACGTCGCTGGCCAGCCCGTGAAAACCGGCCTCGATGAGATCGGCCTCGCCGAATGGGAATTCAAGCCGGCTCGACTCGACAACAGTGAGGAGCTGCTCGAGCATCGGTAGCGCGATTCGCGTGAGCCCCCTTGCCGCTTTCATGGTCGCTTCGAGAAGAACGCCAGGTCCGACGGATGCGAGATGGTAACGATCGGCGCCGAGAGGCTCCTCGGCGTGTAGTGCGAGCTCGTGCGCCGCCGTTCCGTCCCTGGTTGAAGGACAAGCTGCCCCGCTCTCGCTTTCGAGAGCGACGGGTCGCCCTTCTTTCCACCCGCCGCGAACTTAGAGAGCGCCCCGATGGTGAGTTCGCCCGCGTCCTTCCCTTGCGCACCCCGGAGCTCCTCGTTGAGCTTCTCGCCCTGCACGGCGCTTAGCCCCAGCGTCTCTTTGAGCCACTTCGCTCGGCGCGCGGCGGGGACCTCGAGCACTTCCTCCGCCGAAACCCAGATCCGATCCGGCTTCACGCACACCGCTGCCGACGGCACGCGAAGCACGTGGTAGCCCATGAGCGCCTCGTAGACGCTGCCGATCTGTTCGACGTCGAGCGCGCGGTACGAGAGCCGCTGCCCCTCGAAGACCAGAAGCCGCTCAAGCACACGAAACACGGTCTCGTCGTCGAGGGTGGGAAGCCTCACCGCGGCGCGGTCTTCCGGCTGCGTGATCGGCGCGCTTCCCGCCGGTCCCCAGCCTTCAAGAAACGGGTACTCGTGCGGGTTGAAGAGCGACCCCCGTCGCGGCGGCATCTTCAGGTCCGCGTGCGACACACCCAGGAACACGGCGCGGAAAAGCGTGACGAGCCGGCCCCACGCGCCGAAGCGGCGAGACATCGAGTCGGGGTACGCGCCGCGGTCTGCCTGCAGCTGCTCGATCAGTCCCAACACCGAGAAGTTGTCGGCGTACAGGCGTTGCTCCACGGGGAGCAGACCGCGATCCTCGGCGTAGAGCACGAAGACGAGACGCAGAAGCACGGTGAGGAGCCCGTTGTAGAGGTGGTCACCTTCACGCCCGAGAGCATCGTCGAGGAGAGCGTGACCATCCCGTTCGGCTGCCGACTCGAAGCCGCGAAGAAGAATCTGGAGCGCCTCGAAGACCTGCTCGGCAAGGTCGTTCGTCACGTTGGCTTGCCGCTTCCGACTCTCGGTGAGCAGCGCCGGGAGCGTTCGCTC